>JACPYA010000005.1 GCA_016196295.1 Candidatus Peregrinibacteria bacterium
GCATCCGGAAGATCTTGAAGAGGTCATTGGATGCTGGCACGAACACTGCGCCGCGCAAAAAAACGACGACAAGGCGGCAAAACAAGGAGGCGAACAATTGTTCCACAAGATTGGCCTTCCAACTGCGCGTCTTCGACAAGCAGGTTTTTCGAATGAGGCCTCCGTTCAGATGAAACGCGATATTCACATCCATCCGGGACAGGGATTTGCCATTGATGCAACGAAAAAATTCCGCTTTAACGGTCATAAACTGGGCCTTCCTCTGTTCGAGCTTGCCGCAACGGGCATTCCGCCGAGTTATCTTCAAAAGGAAGTGGCCCTGACGGGAAAAATTATCGACGGACCAACCGGCATGGGCGAGGTAATGGGCCCCGATGACCGTCTCCTGGGCATGATCGCGGCGGACTCTCGTGATGAGGCAGCGGCAGTGGAAAAAACAATCAAACCCGCACTGCAGGAATATGCGCGGAAGCCGGAAATTATCCACCTGATCCACGGAGCGGCGTAAAAAAACCTCCGTTGCCTCTCTCTGGTATCAAAAAGCGTCACCTCCCCTGACGCATTTTGTGCCTCCCCCATTCGATGATCCCGGGGAGGATGGAGACCGCGATGATGCCGAGGATGACGATCTCGAAGTTCTCCTGCACGATCGGGATATTGCCGAAGAGGTAGCCGCCGAAGACGAAGAGGCCGACCCAGACGATCCCTCCAAAGACGTTATAGAGGAGGAACGTCGAGTACTTCATGCGGCCGACACCGGCGACGAACGGCGCGAAGGTCCGGACAATCGGGACGAAACGCGCGATGATGATCGTCTTCTTGCCGTGCGTCTCATAAAATTTCTCCGTCTTGATCAGATAGTCCTTTTTAAGGAACCGCACGTTCTCGCGGAAGATCTTCGGGCCGATCGCGAGGCCCATCCA
Organism: Candidatus Peregrinibacteria bacterium; assembly: GCA_016196295.1. Taxonomy (GTDB): domain Bacteria; phylum Patescibacteriota; class Gracilibacteria; order Peribacterales; family Peribacteraceae; genus JACPYA01. The sequence continues at coordinate 924 of JACPYA010000005.1, forward strand.
GTAGTTCACCGTGTCGCCGAGGACGGCGGCGATGGAAAGCAGCATGAAGAGGATCCAAGGATCGAGCGCGCCGTCGGCGGCGAATGCGCCCGCCGCAAAGAGCAATGAATCACCGGGAAGAAACGGCGTGATGACGAGTCCCGTTTCGCAGAAGATGATCAGAAACAGGATGATGTATGTCCAGAGGCCGTACTGCGAGAGGACTTGGCTGAGACGGTCGTCCAGGTGAAGGAAGAGATCGATGATCTGTGTAAGGAAAACCATAGGGAAGTGCGTTTATTGGTTTATTCGTTTTTGGTTTTTCGTTTTCGGACAATCGATCCTTCCGAACGAAAAACGAGAAACGAGCAAACGAGAAACGGATCAGAGAATGAGCAAACTACCGCAAGAGTTCCAATGCCCGCAGCATCTGCTCGTCACGATCGCCCTGAGAACCCTCGACCTTGATATCGGGTTCGATGCCGACGCCGTCGATCTTGCGCTCGAGCGGCGTGTGCCATTCCGCAACCGTCATCTTCAGGCTGGAGCCGTCGTTGAACTGGAGCACCTGCTGGACGGTCCCCTTGCCAAACGTGGTCTCGCCGACGATGCGCGCGCGCTTGTGGTCCTGCAGCGCTCCCGCGACGATCTCGGACGCGCTCGCGGAGCCTTTATTCACAAGCACGACCATGGGAACGTTGACATTGACGGTCGGCGGATCGGCGGTGACCTCTATTTTATTCTCCGTGGACGAATTGATCGTCGCGACGACGGTGCCCTCCGAGAGGAAGTTACTCAGCACGATGGTTGCCGCATGCAGGAGACCACCGGGATTGTTGCGAAGATCCAAAACAATGCCCGAAGGATTTTGCTTCTGCACTTCCAGCATGAACGTGCGCAGATCTCTATCCGTGATCTGCCCGAACTGGTGGAGCTTCACGACCGCGACGGCACCCTGGAAGGAAATATCGATCTCCGGAACCTTCACGGTGTCGCGGACGACCGTGACCTCGAGCTCCGAACCCGCGCGGCGGATCTTCAGCTTCACGGAGCTTCCCTTGGGACCGCGCACTTTATCGACCGCGTCTTGGAAACTGAGACCCGCCAGGCTCACGCCATCGGACTCGAGGATCTCATCGCCGGCAAGAAGCCCCGCTCTCTCTGCGGGAGAATCTTTGAGCGGCGCAACGATCACAAGCACGCCGTTCTTCTGCTCCACTTGGGCCCCGATGCCCGTCACTTCGCCCTGAATCTGGTTTTGGAAATTCTTGTTCTTCGCGGGCCGGAAGAACACGGTGTAGGGATCACCGAGGCTCTGCACGAGTCCTTCGGCCGCTTTGTACGCTGCTTCCTCTCCGTTGATCTTATCCTTATAGAGGTACTCGTCATTGAGCAGCCGCCAGATGGCCTCGAGGATTTCGTCCTTCGGGAGGGCAACATCGATGGGGCGGAATTGCACACGGATGATGGGCGTCTGGCCCTCCTCCTCGGACGTCGTGCGTGCGGGCACCTTCCTCTTCAAGCGCTTCATGAGGAGCGTCATCTCGCGCGTCGTGAGCGCTTTGTTCACGCCGAACAGGCGCGGACGCTGCGGCCGCATCCACTGGTTGTCGATCGCGACCTGCAGGGCGGAAGCGAGGTCCGATCCCTTCGGCGCATCGGTAAACGTCTTCGTCATCTTTCCGGGACGGAGATTCTGGAGCTTCATGAGGACGACCATCGCCTCTCCGCGGGTGATCGCTTTCGCGTGATCGATGGCCGTGCCGAAGATCTTCAGCGCCCCGCGCTTGTGCGCCGTCGCGATGTACGGGACGAGGGCAGCGGGAACCCGCTCGGTCGGAGCGCTGGAGTCCTGCTCGACGGGAATGTCGAGCACCTTGATGGCATTGCGGATGAAATCGCCACGCGCAACCGTCCCCTGCTCCGCCGCGACCGCGGGAAGAGGAATGCTGCTGAGCACGATCAACGACAAAATGGCCAGACGCGAAAACCGTCCCCTGACGTTCAGAAAAGTAGGCATGATAAAAAATGGAAAGGTCAGGCCGCCATTCTATGCACGTCGAACTTCAATATACAATGCTCAATTTCCAATTTTCATTCAAATTACAATGATGAATTGTTCAATGAAAATTGATTGAAAATTGAAAACGGAAAAATCATTGGTATGAACCCCAGAGCAAGCTCTGGACTCTTTTTTCCGGAGCAAGCTCCGGGGAACCCGCCCGATCCGAACGATCAGATCGTTCGGGCGGGTCAGACCATCGCCTTCGCAAGCAGAATGATAGCATCCAGGTCGCCTGTCCGCCGACCTGTCCCTCAAAGCCCGTAGGGCGACGTGGGAAGCCCCGAGAGGGGCGAAGGCGGATTGAGTCGGTTGCAATGACGTGTCCGCGCTCCTTCATGTTCTCCTTGCGCATGAAGAGCTCTGTGAGGAGCCAAAAGCCACCGACGACATAGAGGAGCGCAGGGACGAGCAGCAGCGAGATGTAATGGGACCATGACCCGCGCGCGGACGACAGGAGATCGCCGACCGTGCGGGGATTGCCCGGCAGCACATCTGGAAGTGTCACAAGGAAGTTGCTGAGTGCATGAAGGAGGATCGCAAGCACGAGACCCGTGAGGAGCATCTGCGTGCGGAAGATGGACTTCGTCTGCAGGCGCAACACGTCATGCACGTACTCCACCATGCGAAATTGCTTGCCGCGCGCGGAGGCCTCCTGGAGGTACGGACCGGCGAAGAGCGCGAGACCGAAGAAGTAGCCCATCACGCCGGTGGAGACGATGTGCACCATGCTCGTGAGGATGGACCGTCCCATCACGTTCCCGAAAAATCCGGCCCAGTCCTTCTGCTCTGGCACCAGGAGGAAATCGCGGACGAACGCGGGGAAGTAGCCTTGGTTCGCGATGTTCTCGGCAAAGGCGAACCCGATCGCGACGATGATCGCAAACTGCATCGCATCATCGATGCTCGTGAGGAACTTTTCTCCGCTTTTCTTGAAGACCCAGTACTTGCTCAGCTCCTCAATGAGTCCCACGATGACGAAAGACAGAAAGACGGTGATGAGCGAACGTCCGAGCGGCGTCAGCGACTGCAAGTGAAAACTGACGAATGCCTCGGTCGAGCGGCCGAAGCTCACCGGAGTCACCTTGAAGAGAAAGAAATTGAGCTCGATGCCGCGTCGCGCGAGGGCATCGTAGAAGAGAATGGGCACAGTGCTGAGCATTCCAGCGAAGAACATGAGAAGGACTTCGGAGATCCGCTCGCGGTGATAGCCGAGGAAGAGCGCGCACCAGACCGCAGCGGGGATCAGCGCGACGCCGATCGCGATCACGTGGGCAATGCGCTGGTCGGGCGTCTCCTTCCAGAGCATGTGGAGGGTGACCCAGAACACGAAGGTCCCAAGGACCGTCGCTTTCGTAGAGGTCTCCCACGGACCGAACATCAGCCTCCATCCGATCAGGAGCAGCACGATGCCGAGCGCCATCAAAAACGCATTCCCCTTGGCCGGTGCGGAGAGGAGCGTTTGTACGAACTCTATGAATCCGGCAGAGAGGAGGGTCCCGAGGATGCAGGCAAACAGGTAGTGCCCGTTTCTGTTCTTCACGCGCTCGATCAAGTCCAGGCTCGCAACCCCCAGCACCGCGATCAGCGTGATCGTGGTCTTCGCCAGGTCCCATTCGGCCGGCAGGAAAGCCAATAGATTCATCTGACCATTATACCATAATTAATAATTTAGGGAAAGGACCTAGGACTTCGGACTTGGGACTTAGGAGACAACGGGTACGCGCCAAAAGCTTAAGCCTAGAGCCCTAAGTCCTATGTCCTAAGTCCTGCGTTCCCGCTATCCTCTGCGCGATGCCCGCCACGTCCCTCGATCAGCTCGTTTCCCTGTGCAAGCGCAGAGGATTCATTTTCGCAGGCTCGGATATTTACGGCGGACTTGCGAACACGTGGGATTACGGCCCGCTGGGGGTTGAGGTAAAAAATCGAATCAAGGATCATTGGTGGAGAACCTTTGTCCACAAGCGCTCGGATATGTTCGGATTTGATGCGGCGATTCTGATGAATCCAAAAGTGTGGGAAGCAAGCGGTCACGTAGGTAATTTTGCCGATCCCCTCATTGATTGCCGCAAATGCAAAGAACGATTCCGCGGAGACAAATTGCTGGAAGAAAAATTGGGCGTAGAGGCAGCAGCCGTGCTTACCTTGGATCAAATTCGACCGATGCTCGTCGCGGAAAAGATCAAATGCCCGAAGTGCGGCTCTGTAGATTGGACCCCCGCTAAAAAATTCAACTTGATGTTTAAGACCCAACAAGGGGTTATTGAGGGGCAAGGCAATGACATCTATTTGCGACCGGAAACCGCTCAGGGAATGTTCGTGAACTTCAAGAATGTCGTGCAGACGATGCGTCCGCGATTGCCTTTCGGCATCGCTCAAATCGGAAAATCTTTCCGCAACGAGATCACGCCGGGAAACTTTACCTATCGCACACGTGAATTTGAACAAATGGAAATTGAATACTTCGTGGAACCCGGAACCGAGAACAAACACTACGAAGCGTGGAAGAAAGAGTTGTGGAATTGGTACGTGGACCTCGGCATCGATGAGAAACGCATGCGCTTCCGTGAACATGAAGCCGAGGAACGCTCACATTACAGTTCCATGACATATGACGTCGAATACCTCTTCCCGTGGGGATGGGGAGAATTGGTGGGTCTGGCGAACCGGGGAGATTTCGATCTATCTCAACATGAGAAATTCAGCGGTGAAGATTTAAAGTTCGCGGATCCCGATGACCCAACGAAGAAATTTCTGCCTTTCGTCGTGGAACCTGCCTTCGGCCTTACCCGCACCATGTTGATATTGATGCTGGAAGCCTATACCGAAGAGACTCTCCCCAATGGCGAATCACGAATCGTCATGAAGTTCGATAAACGCATTGCGCCGGTGGACGTCGCGATCCTCCCGCTCAGCAAGAAAGAGCACCTGATCGCGAAGGCGCAGGAGATCTACAAGATGCTGCTCGACAAGACCGACCTCACCGTCGATTTCGATGTCACGGGATCCATCGGCAAGAGGTATCGAAGACAAGATGAAATCGGCACGCCCAAGGCGATTACGGTCGACTTCGGCACGCTCGGAGAAGATGCGGCTCAAGGAGAAAAGAACACTATTACGGTGCGAGATCGGGACTCTTTGCAGCAAGAGAGATTGTCTATAAAAGAACTTCTGCAGCACTTGCACGGCTGAATGCGGCACTTTAGACTGACAATCCCATGTCTCAGAACGATGATAACGCCAAGGCAACGAAGGGCGATATACGCTCCGTACGACAAGAGATGCGCGCGCTCAAGACGGAAATTGTGGAGGAACTGAAACGACATTTCGATGTCACAGTCGAAACCATTCGACATGATCTTCTCGGAGCAAACAAAGACGACATCGAAGTCCTCAAAGATCGAGTCACCCGTTTGGAAGATCACACCGGACTTATTCGACGCTGATCCATGCGATCGCTCAAGTCCTACTATTTCTTCTGGCGCGCGCTCTACCGAGATAAGCGCACTCCCTGGAGCGCGAAGCTCCTGATGCTCTGGATTCCCCTCCTCTACGGGATCTCGCCGGTGGATTTGATTCCTGAGGTGCTTCCGGTCATCGGAGTCGCCGATGACCTTGTCTTGATTCCGCTCCTCATCTGGATCGCCATGCAGCTTATCGCAAAACCGGTGAAGGAGGAGCACCGACACAAATTCTTGCGCAGTGCGAAGTAAGGGCTATCGTGATTCACTATGTCTCCAGAATCCATTGAATCCCAGCCAGAGCGGATCAAGAGGAACTCTGCAAATATATGCCGAGCCTTGCGGCAGTTTCGTTTGAGAACGATTTTTTTGGTGATGTCCGCCATGTCGCTCCCGATGCTCATCATCTCCGACCACATCCGAGACATCGAAAAGGAGCGTGCGATTGTGACATCACTGCGAAAAAATAAGCCGGGAGGATCATTCACCGGCGTCACCTAGGGGGGGCAGGAATGACAATTTATTAACGAAAGTCAGTAACCGTTGCGGATTCGAAAACTACGGAAAGCATGTGACGGCCTTGGAGCTCCAAAACGTGACAGACGAAGACATCAAAAGAATTTGCGAACTGTATCACCTTCGCGTGCTGACGCTGGAGAACCCTCAGCTGCAAAATGGCTATGCCATGCTCGTGAGAAAAAAACCGCCGGTTCTCGCACTTCAACTCAATGGCGACATTCCGGAAGAAGGCATTCAGGAGCTCCAGCAAACAGAGATCACGGTGTATGTGAATGGAGAGATGCGCAATATGATGATGGAAATGCCCCAACTTCCTTGGTAAAGTCTGAACACATTTTTTATACAACTATCGGCCTTTCTTGCGAAAAGACGAACGAATCGGTATAAAGGACTCACCACTTTCGACTGATCGTCGCGGTCCTGGTCCCGAAGGGACCACCCCGAGTAAGTCCGCCGCGGCGGACGCACCGAGGGTGACGTCCCCCAAGGAAATCCTCCGCACCCGAAACGAAAAGACGTCGAACTTTGCCTCAAGGATTTTCCTCACTGTTCTTATTTTTACCTCCTGCCATTTGGTAGCTTCGGTAGCGCGTTAGCTTGGTAGCTCGTCGCGCTCAAGAACCAGCTACCAAGCTACCCAGGCTACCGAGCTGCCACTCCGTTTTTATGCCAATCCCCTCCGAGAAAGAATTGATCCAGAACGCCTGCCACTTCGGTCACCGCAAGGAGAAGTGGAACCCCAAGATGAAGCCGTACCTCTACGGCGTGCGACGCGGTATCCACATCTTCGATCTCACGCAGACGAAGGAGCACCTGCAAGACGTCGTCGATGCGCTCAAGAAGCTCCAAGATGAAGGCAAGACGATCCTGTTCGTCTCGACGAAACAGCAGAGCATCCCGCTGATCGAGAGTCTCGCAACGGCGCTCAATCAACCAATGGTGACGAAGAAGTGGATTCCCGGCCTCCTCACGAACTGGCCGACCATCAAGCGCCGGCTGAAGTACTACTTGGATCTCCAGCGGTCGTTCCAGACGGGCGAGGTCGAGAAGTACACGAAGAAAGAGCAGACGGAACTGCGCAAGAAGCTCGCGAAGCTCGACACCGCGCTCGCCGGCGTATCGAAGATGACCGGCATCCCGGACGCCGTCTTTATCCTGGACGCCATCCGCGATCGCGTCGCGGTCCTGGAAGCGGCCAAACTGAAAGTGCCCCTCTTCGGCATCTGCGACAGCAATGCAGACCCGCAGCACTTCACGAAGTTCATCCCCGCGAACGATGACGCGGTGAAGTCCATCACGCTCCTGCTCAAAACCATCGAGAGTGAGCTCCTCGCGGGTCGCAAGATCATCCGCGAGAAGGGAGCGAAAGACAATTCTCTGGAACGCGAGAAGATGCTTGCCGCATAACGAAAGTGCGAAGTTCAAAAAGTTTCCCTAGCCCTAGCCCTCACCCAAGCCCTATGACAACCATCTCTGCAGCCGCCGTCCAATCATTAAGAGCCCGCACGGGCGTCTCCATCCTTGCCGTGAAGCAAGCGCTCGAAGAAGCAGGAGGGAACGAAGAGAAAGCGATCGAGATCCTCCGCAAGCGCGGCATCGCGCAGGCGGTGAAGAAAGCGGACCGCGATCAGTCCGAGGGCGCCATCTTCATCGAGAGCTCGGGCTCGAAAGCGGGGATCGTCCTGCTCAAGTGCGAGACGGACTTCGTCGCGCGCGACGCGGGGTTCCGCGCCGTGGGACAGGCAATCGCGAAAGAGCTCCTCGGCAAGGGAGCCGATGCGGCGAAGAAGCTCGCCGAGGCGAAGATCCCCGAGGCCGTGAATAAGCTGGGCGAGAACATCACGGTGAGCGAGTCGATCCTCGTCGAGGCTCCTGTCATCGGCACGTATGTTCACAGCAACAGCAAGATCGGAGTCGTGATCGGTCTGGACCCTTCGTCCGCTGCGGCGAACTCAGGGCAAGCAGAGCTCGTTGCAAAAGCAAGAGACGTCGCGATGCATGCGGCCGCCATGAACCCCCTCTACACGACGCCGGAGGAAGTCCCCGGCTCGGCAGTCGAGAAGGAAAAAGAGATTTGGAAAGAACAGCTCGCTAAGGAAGGCAAGCCCCAGCAGATTTTGGAGAAGATCATGCTCGGCAAGGAGAAGAAGTTTCGCGAAGAGAATGCGCTTGTGAAACAGCCGTTCGTGAAGGACAACTCAAAGACGGTGGAGCAGTATCTGGGTGGATCGAAGGTGACGGCTTATATGAGAGTGGCGATTGGATGATTTCACCGGTTTGGTCAATTGCGGCCAGCCATTCGACGACCGCCGCGAACGCGACGATCTGCCTTGAACTACGCGGGGGCAGAGCCCCCGCGATTCTGCCGG
>JACPYA010000043.1 GCA_016196295.1 Candidatus Peregrinibacteria bacterium
TACACGATGGACGCCGGACCGACCGTGCATTTGATCTGCCCGGCGGAGGGACTGTCTGCCGTTCAAGCATTCGCACGCGCCCAGAAGGGATGCAAGGTCTTTGAGGCCAAAGTGGGAAAAGGGTCCCAACTCTTGTGAAATGACACCGGGAGGTTCCGCGCGCCAGGGGGGTGTGGGGTAGCCCTGCGCCGAAGGCGCGTGGCGACGAGCCGAGCCGAAGCCTTGGAGGCTCGGCGAGGAGCCACAGGGCGTGCGGAGGAGTGATTGGCGCGCGGTGCGCTTTCTTTCCTTCTTTCTTTGTCGCCCAGACAAAGAAAGAAGACTCTAGTACACTGCTCCTCTAATGGATCTTCGAACCTTCCGCGTCGGCATGGACGGTGCAGAGCGCGTCACCGAGCGCATGAAGAGAATTTCGAAAGAACTGGGGCTCGACCTCTCCCCTCTCATGGCCGATCCGAAGAAGATCGGTGATGCCGAGGAGAAAAATTGCGAGAACATGTTCGGACACGTGGGTATACCCATCGGCCTCGCGGGGCCGCTTCGCTGGACGCTCAGTACGGGCGAGCAGCGGGGAACTTATCTGCCGCTCGCGACAACGGAGGGGGCGCTCGTTGCGAGTATCAATCGAGGATGCAAAGCGCTCACGGAGGCAGGCACCATCCGCACCCGCTGCATCTACCACGGCACGACGCGCTCGCTCGCGTTTCGCGCACTCGATGGGGGCACCGATGTTGCGCGCGAGCTCAAGGACAGGGAACCGGAGTGGAGAGCGGTGGGCGAAGGCACGAGCGGACACCTGAAAATCTTGCGCGCTGACATCGACGAGCGAGAGGGGCACGTATTCCTCACGATCGCCTGCGATACCGATGAAGCGATGGGCATGAACATGGTGACGATCGCCGCGGCGGAGATCGGCAACTGGGTCGCGGAGAACCTGCCGGTGGAGTTCGTGACGGTCGCGGCGAACGTGGATGGCGACAAGAAGCCCAGCAAGCGCACGCACGACCTCGGGCGCGGGCACGAGGTGATCGCGGAAGGCATTCTGCCCCGTGCGACGGTCGAAAACATCCTGAAGACGACACCCGAGCAGATGGTGAAAGTCGCACGCGCCAAGCTGGCGGTCGGATCGCAGATCGCAGGATCGATCGGCAAGAATCTCCACATCGCCAATGTCATCGCGGCTCTCTACCTCGCAACCGGCCAGGACGCGGCGCACGTCGTGGAGGGATCGCTGGGCGACACGACCGTCATGCCGGAGAAAGATGGGCTGCGGGTGATGGTGCGGCTGCCTGCACTGCTCGTTGGCGTGCGCGGAGGCGGCACGCAGCTTCCGGCGCAAAACACTGCGCTCAAGATCATCCTGAAGGAAGAACCTTCGCTGCATCCGCGTCAGCTCCTCGCAGAGACCATCGGCGCGGCAGTCCTCGCAGGGGAAATGTCACTCCTTGCAGCGCAAGCAGCCCACGATCTCGCGATGGCGCACGTGAAACTCGCTCGCTGATTACTGTTTTAGGGTAATCAAGTCGCTGTAACTCACGTAGGTCGTCTCGCGCTCGTCTTTCGGAAGCGCCACGCCATGTTTCTGCATCGTCAGGACGAAGGCATCGCAGCCGGCACCCGAGCCATACGACACGAGGAGGATCTTTTCTCCCTTCTTCGCCTTCTGCAGCACATGCACGAGGCCGAGGAGTGAGCAAGCACTGTAGGTGTTGCCGATCGACGGCACGATGAATCCATGCTCCATCTGTGCTTTCGTGAATCCAAATTCCTTCGCGATGCGGCTGGGGAACTTGCCGTTCGGCATGTGGAGGACAATGTGTGCGAAGTCCTCTGGCTTCAGCTTGGCCGTGTCGAGCATCCCTGTGATGGCCGTGCGAACATGGTGGAAGTAGCCCGGCTCTCCGGTGAAACGTCCCGCATGGCGTGGATACTTCTCGTCGGCCGCTCTCCAGAAGTCCGGCGTGTCGGTCGTGAAGGAGAGTGTTGCATCGATCTTGCAGAGCGCATTTTTACTATCGGAAGGACCGAGGATCACAGCCGCCGCGCCGGCGGCGGCGGTGTACTCCAAGGCATCACCGGGCGCGGCCTGCGCGGTATCGGATCCGATCGCGAGACCGTACTGCACCTGGCCCGCGCGTACCATGCTATCGACGATCTGCAGTCCCGCCGTCCCCGCTTTGCAGGCAAATTCGAGGTCAGCGCAGTGCGAGAATGGATGGAGCGACAGTGCCGCCGCGAGCATCCCGCTCGTCGGCTTCACGGCGTAGGGGTGACTCTCGGATCCGACGAAGATCGCGGAAATCTCCGAAGAGCGGATCTTCCCGACCTCGATCGCCTGACGCGCGGCTTCGAAGGCCATCGTGAACGTGTCTTCATCTCTATCCGGAACGGTCTTCTCGTTCACGCCCAGAGAAGATGCCAGTGCACCGGGGTCTTGCTCCCACCGCGCCGCAATCTCCGACGTTTTGATCCGGAGGTTGGGGAGGTACATGCCGAAACCGATGATCGAGGAAGAAGCCATGGGAACGTAGTATAGCAAAATGCCTACTATGAGGTGGAGACCGATGAAACCGAGGAGGCCAATGAGACCAAGGATGTGCGGCTATTCCTTGGTCTCATTGGTTTCATTGGTCTCCTTGGTTTCACATCAAAATTACCTTCCTCAGCCATACCACCCTCCCCTCGCCTCTGCTACACTCCACCGGAATGCAGTGTGACGTCTTTTTGGTGGGAACCGGACAGACCCGCTTCGGCGAGCTCTTCGACAGGAGCACGCGCGACGTGATGGAAGAAGCGATCGGCAACGCAATCGAGAACTCCGGACTCACGTCGCTCGATATCGACATGGTCGTCGTCGCGAACATGCTGGCGGAGCAGACGAATAACCAAGCGCACCTGGGGTCCCTCGCCTCACAGATGCTCCCGCACCATCCGCCCGCTCTGCGCGTGGAAGCGGCCTGCGGATCCGGCGCGGTCGCGCTCCACACGGCAACGGCGCTGCTCGAGAGCAAACGCGCGGAGACGGTGCTCGTCGTCGGCGTCGAAAAAATGACCGATGCGAGCACGGAGGACGTGAGTACGGCACTCATGGGTGCGGCGGATAGCGAACTCGACCAGCCGAGCGGCCTCACCTTCCCCGGTATCTTCGGCCTGATCGCACAGAGGTACATGCACGAGTACGGCCTCACACGAGAGCAACTCTCACTCGTGAGCGCGCTGCACCATCGAAATGGGATGCGAAATCCCTTCGCCCAGTTTCGCATCGAGGTGACGCCCGAGGCTGTCTCCCAAAGCAGTCCGGTCGCGGATCCGCTGCGGCTTCTGGACTGTTCGCCCATCAGTGACGGCGCAGCGGCGTGCATCCTTTCGACGCTCCACCGGTCGCCCCTGCGTCTCGCCGCATCACAGATTGCAACGGATACCCTCAGTATCGCGCAGCGAGCAACGCTTACGTCGTTCTCCGCATCGAAGGAAGCGATGGAGAGGGCGCTGCGCGAAGCGGAGATTGATCGCGATGAGATCAAAGCCCTCGAAACGCATGACTGCTTCTCCATCGCAGCGCTCATCAACCTGGAGGACCTGGGGTTTGCGGAGCCAGGCGAAGGAATCCGCCTCTACGAGGCGCTCTATAAAGGACGCGCAACTTCTCTGATGATCAATAGGAGCGGCGGACTCAAGGCGTGCGGTCATCCCGTTGCCGCAACCGGCGTGAAACAGCTGTGTGACATCGGCAAGCAATTGATAAGCGAGAAAAAGCAGTGGGGCATCGCCCACAACTTCGGCGGCGCGTGCGCCTCTTGTGGTATTCACCTACTCGAGAATCTTGATGCGTAATCCTTTGCACTTCGAACTTGGTACTTTGCACTTCGCACATGCGTGACTCCTCCCCCATCATCCACCGGGCGCAGAAGAAACGAAGCGACAAGCTCCAGAGCGGCACCATCGTGTCCTTCACGATGCTTCGAAACCCGCCTTCCCAATTTGGGAAGTCCCCGCGCCCGATTGGGCTCATCGAGCTGGAAGACGGGTCGAACGTCCTCGCCACGCTCGTCGGTTCGAACTTCCAGATCGGCCAGACGGTGCGCCCCCGCATGCGGCTGAGTTACGTGAACGAGGAAAAGCTGCGGATCTACGAAGTGGCCTATGAAACTGTAATGCCAGCGCGGATTTCATACCCGCGCGAGAAGGCTTTCCCCGGCTACATCCTCGCGCTCACCGGCCCCTCCGGCGTCGGCAAGACGACCGTCAGCCGGATCCTCGCGAAAGGGTTTGGCGGGTCCCTCACGAGCGTGCCCATCGTCACGACGCGTGCACCGAAGTCCGGCGATGAAGGCGAGTACCTCCACATGACGACGAAGGAATTCGAAAACATGCGCGCGAAGGGCGCGATCATTGCGGTCACGCATATCCCCTCCGCGACCGAAGAGCGATGGTACGGCTACCGGGCCGCCGATATCGAGGCGATCTGGAAAGCGGGCAAGCTCCCCGTCGTCATCACGGAGATGCATCTGCTCCAAGGCCTCGCGACGCACTTCGGCCGCCGGTCGATCCTCTCCTTCGGGCTGCTGCCTCCCGGCAAGAGCAAACGCACGATGCTCTCGCACCTGCTCCACCGCCTGCGCACCCGCGGCCGCGATACGGAGGAACACATCAAGGACCGCCTCAAGAATGCCGAGGCCGACATCGCGTTCTTCAAAGAGCGCAAAGACCTGTTCGATCATCTGCTCGTGAATGAGGATCTGGAAAAAGTCATTTCGACACTGAAAGAGCGCGTGCCAGGACTGTCTGAGGCGTGATTTGACAAAAAGTTAATAAAAAATAAAATAATAATCATGAGCGATGACGCAGAAGCATGGCTGGCTCCTCTCTCAAAAGCTCTAGCAGAAGCCGCAGGCATTCCTGAAGACCCAGACGGGGATTTTTTTGATGCAATGTCTACACTGTATGAAAAGAATGGCGAAAATGAAGTAAACAGATTGGTTGAAAATGCCATGAGTAAAATCCCTCCCCGGCTTCAATCCGAAGCACGAGCACGTCTGAGGTTTTTCATGGATTTTGGGATTTAAGATCGAACGCAAGCACTCAAAATATTTTCAAAAACTTTCGGCAGATCTTTTTCCGGAACGGATGAAAAGGCCACACGAATCAAATCCCCCACCGCAATGACGCCCGTATCGAATTCCATATAGAGTCGGCGGCGGATGGCATTCGCGTCGAGCGGCGGGTGCATCTTGAGACAGAGGAAGTAACCGGCGTTGAACGGGAGCGGCGTGAAGTACTGGGCAAATTTCTTGTCTTTCAAGATCTCCTTCACGCGCAAGTACCGCGCATGCAGGACATCGTACGTCTCTTGCTTCTCCTGGGCGTGCGTCTTCGAGAGGCACGCGAGATATACGAGCGTCTGTGACAGGTGTGACACATTGGAGATCGTCCCGCGCACGACGCCCGCTGCCTTCTCTTCGAGCCCGTGACACGCATCGGCGGAGATCCCCTTCGACGCGAAAGTCATGAACCCCACGCGCAGGCCCCAGCCGAAATGTTCTTTGGAGGCGCCGTCGATCTTCACGGCGAGGATCCGCTCGTGGAGGTCCGCGAAGCGCGCGAAGAGCGATTCTTTTAGAATCCCCTCCTCGTAGACGAAGCCGAAGTACGCATCGTCGAGGATCACGACGAGACTGTTCCCTTTCTCCGCGCTCTCTCGAAGGATCGCGACGATCTTCTCGGCTTCCTTCAGCGTCGGGCTGTATCCGGACGGGTTATTGGGGAAGTTGAGCGCGAGGACCCTCTTGCGCGGTTTGTCCTCCGTGAGGTTCTTCCGCATCGTCTTGAGATCCAACGCGCCATCATGAAACGTGCGAAAGGGCGCGAGCACTGCTCCCTGCCCTCTTTCGAAGATCATGTCGTAGTTCTCCCAGAACATGTCGGGCAGCAGTAATCGTTCTCCTTCATCGAGAAACAGGTACCCCGCGACCGACAGTCCGTGCGTCAGTCCATTCACGCAGACCGGGAGGGAGATGCGGCCCTTCAGCGCAGGATTCTTCCTGCGTATCTCGTCCTGCCACGTCTGCCGGACGGCGGGGAGCCCGGCGGTGGCGCCGTAGGGGTAGACATCCTTCGGCGGGAGATTCAGAAGTTTTTGGATCGTCGGGAGCCGCATGGGCGACCTGTCGTCTTCCACCGCGATGCCGATGGTTGCATTGAGTCGCGTGTCTTCCGCCTCCATGGTTTGTCCGATGATCCCCTCGCGCGGGAAGTACATCTCCTTTCCACGCCGCGAGAGAAGATCGAACAGCACGGGGTTGCAGTCCATGAGCTCTCGATTGAGTTCCTCCGCCAGCGGATGGTATGGGGGCACAACGAAATCGTAGCATGGAATAACCGGTTTCTCATTGAGATGCAGACGGGCTTCCTCTATACTTACTCCCTATGCCACGCAAACGCGCACGAAAATCCCGCGGCGGAGACGACGACAAGAAAAACAACGACAAGGAAGAAAAGGTAGACCTCGTCGAGGCCGGAGAGTACGAAGAAGAAGGAAAGCGGGAAAACAGCAATGACCCTGCCGTAGAGGCAGTCAAATGATCATGCCGGCCTTCTGAAAAAGCTGCCCCAGCAGAAAGACTGGCAATCCCACGACGCCTGTCCAATCCCCTTCCAAGTGCTCGATCATACATTGCCCGAGCCCATCGATTTGAAATGATCCGGACCGGTCCTCCCACTGACCCGTTTCGATCCACCATGCAATGTCTTCATCGGACAGTTGTTTGAAGCGAACGCGCGAAGACGAAACACCCTCGAAGAGTGTCCCCCGGGAATCGACAAGCGTGAGCCCGGAGTGAACTACCGACACTTTCCCGCTCTGGAGCCGCAGCATCCTCTCGGCATCCGTGGCATCGACGGGCTTCTCGAGGATCTGTCCATCGGCCACGACCAGCGTATCGCAGCCAAGGACCCACTTCCCTTTCATGCGGGATGCGACCTCCTGGGCTTTTTCCCGCGCGAGCGCCTGCGCCCGCAAGACCGGATCTTTCATGTCGGGATGCGTGCGCTCGTTGAACATGCTCGGGACGACCTCAAAGGGAATACCGAGCCCCTCGAGGAGAGTTTTTCGCTGAGGGCTCGCCGATGCGAGGATCAATTTCTCCATACAACAACAGTCTATCATTCGTTCGTTCGTAGAGACGCGCGATTCGCGCGTCTCTACAGACACACACAAAAAAAATCCGTAGCGGAGAGCACGTTTTCTCAGCTACCAAAAAACCCTCTCCCTTCGCAGGAAGAGGGTGGGCGATCCAACGTTACCTCGCCGGTGCCGATGTCCTCGATGGGCTCGTACTCTGCTGAGGCCTCGCTCCCATGTTTTCCCTGAGCATCTGCAAACGGAGGTTGAGAGTGCGTGGCGTAACAGTGCGACGAGACTTCAGCGTCTGCAGATCGTTCATGATGCCCGTCGGTGCGGTCCTGCGTCTGTTGCTCGTGAGCGAGAGACAGAGCTCGTAGAATCCCGCGGCGAGCGACTCCGAGCAGTAGCCGACGCGAATAAACCGGCGCATCTCCTGTTGCTCGTCCTCCGAGAGACTCTCGAACGAGACCGGAGCAACGCGTCTGCGAGCCGCGGCATGGGCCGTCTCGCCTTCTTGGTCCAAGTAGAAATCCCACGTCGAAGGGTCATTGACATCCGGCTTCACGAGCGTGCTCGGGTCGATAGTGCGGCCATCGCGCTCGGCGTTCAGCATCGATCGGTAGATCTCGATCGCACGATGATACTCACGGCTCACGTCGCGACGACGGTTGTTATCATTGACCGCTCTGTCGCGCATATCGGCGACCTCCTCGCGCGGTCGGTTTCCAAAGTAGGGAGTTGAGCGGAAGAGCGCTTGGGTCGTGAGCGGGATCGAGACCGCGAACACGAGCAGCGCAACCGTCGCGGAAACCCAAGAATGGAAGGCTTGTTTCTTCATAGTTGGATGTGGGTATTACCTTACTATTATATCAAATTTTGGCTTTTAGCGCAACCCCACGGCTTTTCGGACCCGATCCATGGTTTTGCCCGCAACGGCCCTGGCTTTCGCGGCTCCTTCCGCTGCCACGTCCTCCAAGAATTTGGGCTTTTTAGCCAATTCCTCACGCTTTTTGCGCATCGGGGCAAAGACCTCCAGATAAGTCTCGAGGAGCCTTTTTTTAGCATCTCCATAGGAAAGCCCCGCGCGGTATTCCCCGGCCAATTCCTCCGCCCCCGTTTTGCTCAAAAATAACGCGTGGATCTGGAAGATAGGGGATGTTTTCGGATCCTTCGGATCCTGGGCGCCCTTGGAGTCCGTCGCGATGCCCATGATCGCCTTCTTCGCCTTCGCCTCATCGCCGAAGAGCGGGATCGTATTGCCGTAGCTCTTGCTCATCTTCTGGCCGTCGGTCCCCGGCACCACCGCGACCTCCGCGCGGATGACCGGCTCGGGAATCACAAAGGTATCTCCATAGAGATTGTTGAACTTCATCGCGATGTCGCGGGTGATCTCCACGTGCTGTTTCTGATCTTTCCCCACGGGGACTCGCTCCGAGTCATAGAGGAGGATGTCCGCCGCCATGAGGACGGGATAGGCGAAGAGTCCCGCGGAGGCGGAAATCCCCTTCTCCACCTTCTCCTTGTAACTCACGGCGCGCTCCAGGAGCCCCACAGGCGTCACGGTCGAGAGAATCCACATGAGTTCTGCGTGCTCCGGAACGTCGGATTGGAAAAAGATCAGCGCCTTGTCCGGGTCAAACCCGCACGCGAGGTAGTCGAGGAGTGCCTCACGGCGAAATTCCCGGAGTTCCTTCGGATCCTGCACCGTCGTGAGCGCGTGGAGATCGGCAATGAAGAAAATGCTCTCATTCTTGTCCCCCACGCTTTCGAGGTTCGGCCGGATCGACCCGAAGTAGTTTCCCAAATGGAGCTGACCCGAGGGCTGGATCCCGGAAAGGACGCGCATGGCGGGAGTGTAGCGGGTGACGCCTCCATCCCCAACCCTTCCTCCAAAGGAGGAAGGGGGGGCAGCCATTCCATAAGTCGAGCATCCCAAAAGGAATAGCGCCCCTCCTCCTCCCTCGGAGGAGGAGGTTGGGTGGTGGAGGCGTCATCCTCTTAACTTCTTCAGCAGCTCCTCGAATACCTTCGGCATCGGAGCGTTAATCTTCACTGCTTCCTTCGTAAACGGTTGTACAAACTCCACCGAATACGCGTGGAGGAAAAACTTGCGATAGCGGTGTGCCTTGCTGAACGCCGCATTGAATTTCTTGTCACCGTAGATCTGATCCAGCACGAGCGGATGGCCGATTTTTTGGAAGTGGCGGCGAATCTGATGGTGGCGGCCGGTTGCGATCTCCGCTTCTATATAGGTGCAGTCGGGATAGCGCTCCAACACGCGATACGCCGTGTGCGCGGGGACGGTGTCTTTGTTGTTGCGCGCAGGCAGCGGAAAATGAATTGCTCCATGATCCTTTGTTAAGCGGCCAGCGACTACTGTCCTATAGGTTTTTTTCCAACCCTCTCCCCCCTCAGTCCCCCCTCCCCCATCGGGGGAGGGGGGAAGGGGGGTGGGGGGTTTTCGCGAAGAAAGAGAATGAGCATTAAACTTCCGCGAAGGAGGCATCACTGCTTCCAGAGCCTCTCTCGTTCGTGCAAACAGCATGACCCCCGAAGTCTCGAAGTCGAGGCGATTCACCGGACGGATACCGGGGAACTCTTTGCGCAGGAAATCGTGAAGCGGCAGTTTATCCACCGCTCCCTTTCCTTTCACGGAGAGCTCGCCACTGAGCTTATGGACGGCGAGAAACTGGTCGTCCTTGTAGAGAATGCGCTTGGGGTCGATGGGCACGGGTGCAGTGTAGCGGACTGCCCGCACTCTGCATCACTCCACCTTCACCGTCTTTGCTCCGCGGACATGTTGCACCATGGGAACATCGCGCTCTGCGATCTTCTTCGTCACTTTCTCCGCAGAGGAATTCTCCAGAACATAGGTGAAGATCAGCGGCGCGACGATGGAGGCGTCCGAATTGATGGTGAAGTCCACGGTTTTGAGATCCAACTTGTGCCACGTCACCTTCTCGTTCGGCGGACAGCCCGAGTACGAACCGAAGGAGGTGGTGGAGTCGCCGATGTGACAGAAGTATCGCCACGGCTTCACCGTGATCTTGTGATCCCACAGGAGCCCCGGCACCACGCACATCGCGAAGTCTCCCGCGATGCCGCCGCCGATCTGGAAGAACCCGATTTCGTGCTTCTTGTCGTTCTCCAAGTACCACGCCGTCAGGTGAGCGAACTGTTCGGTGCCCGGCTTGATGGTGCTGTAGTTCTTCAGTTTTCCTTTGATCATGTCGGCCGTGAACATGTTGCCGATGGTGGAGTCCTCCATGCCCGGCGTGTAGACGGGGATGTCCATGTCGCACGCGGCAAGCAACCAGGAGTTCTCCTCGGGCACGTCGTTCTTGCCCTTGAAGAAGCCGTTGCGGATCAGCTTGTAGAAGTATTCCCAGTGGAAGTAACTCTCGCCCTTGGCTTCGGCGTCTTTCCAGAGCTTGGACATGCCGGCGTAGACCTCCATCATGACGTCGTCGGGGATGCACGTGTCCGTGACGCGGTTGAAGCCCTCTTCGCGCGTCTTCATGTCGTCTTTCATGTCCAGGAAGCGCCAGTTCGGCTGCAGCTTGTAGCGGCTATTGCCGACCAAGTTGAAGATATCTTCCTCGATGTTCGCGCCGGTGCAGGTGATGGCGTGCACTTTTCCCGTACGAATGAGCGGCGCCAGCGAGACGCCGATCTCGGCGGTGCTCATCGCACCCGCGAGACAGACAACCATTTTTCCGCCCTTATCCGCGAACTCCACCCAGCCTTTCGCGGCTGCCAGAGTTTCGCGAGCATTGAAGTGCCGGAAGTTATGTTCCATGAAGTGTGAGATCGTTGGCATATGTAGAAGGAAACAATGCAAGAATAATGATTCATATTTTTCGCACGTCAAGGAAATATTGCTACACTTTCCTTCACTCCATGATGAATCGCTCGATCACCATCGGTCTCGTGCAGATGCAATGTGACGCTGACGCGAAAAAAAATCTCGCGACGGCGTTGCGTCACCTCGAACACGCGGCGAAAAACGGAGCGCAGATCGCGTGTCTGCCGGAGCTCTTTCTTTCGCCGTATTTCTGTCAGAAAAAAGATGATCGAGAGGCGCTGGAGAGCGCAGAGCCGATTCCAAACGCGGCGACGAAGGCCTTGAGCGAGGCCGCGGCGAAACTGAAAATCGTCCTCGTCGGAGGATCGGTCTACGAACGCGCGCACGATGGAAAAAAATATAATACCGCGCTCGTCTTCGGTCCCGATGGAAACACGATCGGCACCTACAGAAAGACACACATCCCGGAAGATGCTCTGTATCATGAGCAGCACTATTTCGCGCCGGGTGACACCGGGATCCGCGTGTTCGACACGCCCTTCGGAAAGATCTGCCCGCTCATCTGCTTCGACCAGTGGTTCCCGGAGGCCGCGCGCATCGCCGCGCTCAAAGGAGCCGAGATCATCTTCTACCCGACCGCGATCGGCACGATCGATGAATCGGTGGAGGAAAATATTACCGGCGACTGGGAGCAGATGTGGCGAGCCGTCCAAGTCGGCCACGCCGCCGCGAACACCATCTATATTGCGGCGGTGAATCGTGTGGGAACGGAAGGCGCCATCCACTTCTGGGGAGGCTCCTTCGTCGCAGATCCCTCGGGGAAAATCCTCGCGAAGGCGGACAATCGCGAGCAAGTGCTCCTCGCGACGTGCGACCTCGCGCGCGTGCACGATCTGCAAGACGCGTGGGGATTCATCCGCAATCGCCGTCCCGATACCTATAGTGATCTCACACAATGACGAAAAGCCCGAAAGCATTGGGGTTCCGCATGCCCGCGGAATGGGAGCCGCACGCAGCCACGTGGCTCACCTGGCCGCATAACGAGAACCACTGGCCGGGAAAGTTCGAAAAAATCCCGCCGATCTGGGCGCAGATGGTGCGAGAACTTTCCACGGGAGAGGACGTGCATATCCTCGTGCACAGCAGCGAGGTGCAGAAGAACGCCGAAGCAGAACTCAAACGAGCCGGCGTCACAAGCAGCCGCGTATTTCTGCATCGATTCAAGAACAATTACTCCTGGGCGCGCGATCATGGCCCTATTTTCCTGAAGCGAAGCGGAAGCCCCGAGCGAAGTCGCGGGGGTCAAAAAGAGGAGAGCATGATCACCAACTGGACGTTCAACGGGTGGGGCAACAAGTGGCCACATGACTTGGATGATCAAGTTCCCTCCTTCGTCAGCAAGCTCACGGGTATCAAAGAAGTGCAGATGCCGATGGTCCTCGAGGGCGGCTCCATCGACACAAACGGCAAAGGCACGCTCCTCACGACATCCTCATGCCTCCTCCATCCCAACCGGAACCCGGGGATGACTAAGGAGCAGATCGAGGAGAACCTGAAAGAGTATCTCGGCATGACGCAGGTGCTCTGGCTCGACCACGGCATCGCGGGAGATGACACAAACGGCCACATCGACGACATGTCGCGCTTCATCGGACCGAAGACGGTCTATACGGTCGTGGAGGAAAATCCGGAGGATGAAAACTACGCGGGACTCGAGGAGAACCGCACATCGCTCGAGCAGATGAAAGATCAAGAGGGAAATGCACTGGAAGTCATCGCGGTGCCGCAGCCTGCCCCGATCTACTACCAAGGCATGCGCCTCCCCGCGAGCTACGCGAACTTCTACATCGGCAACGATGCCGTTCTTCTTCCCGTCTTTAATGATCCGCACGATGCTTTTGCCATCGAAACGCTGAAGAAAGCATTCCCCACGCGAAGAATCGTCGGCATCAATGCGGTGGATCTCATCTGGGGCTTTGGAGCATTTCATTGTGTGACACAACAACAACCCGCTTAGCCGAAACAAAAATGAAGGCAAAATATCGGCGTAGTCCCGCAAGCGCGGGACGAAGCCGTATTGCACTGCGTCACGCAGCAACAGCCAAGGTGAGACATGATAATGGTGGTGCCTGGGCGACAAAATCATAACCGATTTCCGCGAACATTGGCCCGCCTCCGTCCCGCATGCGCGGGACTACGGACGGGCAGGCGCGGCGGCTGAAAAACCTTCGATTGGGCGCAGCCGCCGCGCCGCCAAAACGCTCTCGCCGTTTCCGTGACGATGTGCAACTGCTCTTTTTTAATTAATGGCAGTAGTAAGTTATTTTCCCGCAATAATTTTATGAAGAGGCTCTGCCAAACGATTCTTCCATTGACTGAGTTCAAAATTGAACATTTCGGAAACATAGGCTGGTTCATCGTCAATGGAAAATAGACCCTCTTGGGACATTTTTAATCTTACAAGCTCTGCACAACACGCATCCAAGATGAGTTCCGCAAGTAGACTCCGCGCTTCAGGTTCATTCTGATTCTCGCCTTCGGGTCCGAAATACCGTATTAAAGAAGGTGCCTGTGTAGCAATAACAACGATGCCAGTAGCACTCACATACCGGACACGTTGTTTGGGCTCAGCGTACTTATCGAATTTGTAATCCCTAAATAATCCCCCCGTGTTTCTCCTATCTCCTCCGCTATCCCGTTTCCCCTCCTCTTGCACAACAACTTCTAATTGAGCTTCTCTATCCTCGCATTTAGCAGTTATTACTCCTTGAGCGCCAACTACTTCACTTTTCAGTTTCGGTTTGAGGGTAACAATTTCAACATTTTGCTCTCCGATATTGCCCTCATATACAACTTTCGAGCTCATGAAGTCAGAGATTTTTAGTTCCGCATTTGCGACCACAACTTCCGGATTACTAGATTTCAGCTCTACCACAGACTTAGAAGTTATCCCCCCCTCCAGTTCTACTTTTAAGGTGACGGACCTATCCTTAGCCACTTCCATGCGTACGAATGGTGGCATGAAAGCCATGCCGTTTGGGACCCGTTTTATGACAATCTCTTTTTTGATGCCAGGCCCCTCTCCCTCTACCGCAAATTCTTCCCTTGCAACCTGGTTCAACATCGCCAGCGCTTCTCTAACTCGTCGCTTTGTCTCTTCATTCTCGTACTGCTTCTCATTTTTTGAATGCCTCTCTGATTCCTTTTCGTAGAGTCCCTTAAGCTCTTTTGTAACAGTCTTTGCAAGAGATTTTGCAAAAGGATGATAGCTCCATCTTACTCCATCTCTACTTTCGTGGAGCCAAGTTGCATCGTCTTTATCCCGAAGAAGTTGGTCGAAATATTCGCAGTACACTCGTCCAAACAAATATCCAGCAGCCTCGTGATTCTTAAATCCAAAGTCGTGAATGTCGTGTATCGCGTGCTTGCTGCAAACTAAAAATCCACGCTCTTCTGAATACTTTTGGTCAGATTCAGGAATTTCTTTCGCGGACTTACACACTTCAATCTTTACCAATGCAGATGGATACCCTTCAACCGATACCTCCTTCTCCAGTATCTTCTCTCCACCTGGGAATGAGTAAGCAAGCTTTTCTTCTTCTTTCACCCGCCATCCTCCTCTAGTGCCCAGAGTGATATAACGAAGGGTTATGTGCCGATTTGAGTTGGCTAATATATCTCTCAGTGAATAGTGATGGGAAAGAGTGTGTGAAAGCTTCCTGAACTGAGGAGTTCTATGAAAGGTGTCATTGACTGCGAATAAACGAATACGAGTGCCATTTCCCCCGCGCGGTATCTGCAACTCCTCGTAATCCGATGCAGTAGCCTTTCTCGTCTCCGGTTTCATTGAGACATGAGCACCCAATGATGAACACTTATAGTGCATACCATCTTTGATGGAACGCACCTCTGCTTTGCCAAAGGCGATCATACATTCCTTAAGGCCTCGACCAAAGAAAGACCTCCCACCCGATGAAACGGTCAAACCATTGCTGGCATCACCAATGAGAGTAATTTTTTCAAGCATGTCACGCGCATCCATTCCTCTCGCCTGGTCGTATACTTCATAGACCGTTTCAGGCCCCTTCCGTGACGCAACGTGCACAAAAATATTTCCCGTTACTGGGTGGTCTTCTTCTTCCATTTTCATGTAGCCATGCTCATCGCAGTTTGTAATCAGCTCCACAAGAGCTAGTACAGGGTCACCTTTGACCGTTTGTTGTGCTTGTTGCGTCCACATACGCTCAGTTGCCTCGAACAGTTTCATGTTCGGGGGAGTTTGGATGCTGCGCCTGCGAGTAACTGTGCCCATTGAAGGCATATTGAGAAAGGGGGGAAGGAAAGATTATCCGTACATCCCCTGCCTTGATTTCTTGGGGATGTTAAAAAGGTGTGAAAAAGTTTCTTCGACCCAATCTAAACACTCTGCCACATCATTCCATCCGCTGATAGTCGCCTCATCTCTAAATCTTTGCAGGTTCTTCGTCTTTATTTCGGGTCCCGCATCAAGAGTACAAAAGAGCATCGTACATACGTCATACTCAGTAATATCTTCCTTTTTTTGGCTCATGTACTTCTTAAATGCAGCGCTCTGCTTCACTCGCGCAATCCTCTTCCCAGCCCCCGATTTCTTATGTACCTTCGCAACTTCGATCTTTTTTTGACCTGGCAAATCCTCGATGCGCTCACTTACAGATTTTGCGACATCTAAGCCACTGGATGTGAGCGAGTAACCGTCAGCCCTCTTCCCTCTTAATAATCCCTTACCTCGACAACGCAACATGCTCTTATCCACTTGGGCAGAGTCAGGATACTCATTTTCGTGATGCGGAAGTCCAAAACGTAGTGGAAAGAGCTTGTGCGAACGGATTACAACGTCATGCCATCCAAATTTTCCTTCTTCCTCAACCAGAGTCCAAATAACATAGATGATGAGATCATCGAGGCTGATGTCCTGGTAGGAGCCTATACTTGCAGTGCCTTGTGCCACAATTTATAGGGTGAATTGCTTGGTCCTCTTGGGCTTAAATTTCGCCTTCGTTTCCTGAAGTTCCCTTGTAATAGTACCAAAAATCTTATCTATATCGTCCTCAGAATATTCGTATGGTGACCGATTGGCGCAATTGCCTAGTACACGAATCTTTTCAATGACGGCATTTGTGCGTTTAGAGGCCAATCTCTTAAACCTTTCTTGGCGCGACTCGTTATTCATGCCGCGAATATTACTGAGAATATTGTTGCTAATCAAGTTATTTTTCATATATATTGCAAATATATCTATTCCTTTCAATAGTTTTCCTCTGTGAGCAATAGAAAGAAAAGAAATGGCATTAAACGGAAAAGGCTCAAATCATTCTGGAGCCTTCTTTTAGCCTTTGGCTCGCTCGCTGGACTGTTCTCGCTGCCTCACACGATTTTCGAGATGCGAAAAGAAATGCCTTCTATACAGTTTGAATCCACGGGTATTGCTGGAGGTACACATGAAGAGAATGGAACATTGGTGGTAGAAAAGCATTTCAATGGAAAGTTGAAGAATCGGAGTCATGCTCCTAACGCTGTGACACAAATTAATTTGGTCGTTTTTAACAAGCAGCGAAATGCCTTTCTGAGAGATGGCTACACTGCTGAGGCGATTGCTGATATTTCCGAGACCGGAAGTGGGAAACAGATCGCATTGCCCATCAACTTAAATCCTAAAGAAGCAAAGAAACTTATCATTGTCTCTCACATTCAGTATAGTGGAACTGATCAAATACTACTCGATGAGTCCTACCCGAAACTGACTGATCATGGTTTCGTTAGTGCGAAGTATGAATACGAATTAATATTTGAAGACGTGAATGGCAATCACTTCGATATGACTGGAAATCACATAAATCAAGAACTCATGAACCTGAAATGGATTTATCAAGATGAAAGCTGGTATTCACCCAAACCACTCTTTTTAAAGACAAAGTCTCGCTTAGCTTTCCACTTCAAGAAGTGGATGGCCTTCCTTGGGCTTAGCTACGATTAAAAAGAGGGTACAGAATTTGTTTGTAGAAAATTTTGCGGCTGGCGAACCGCCCAGTTCATGCCGTCTTGCTTTTCCGGTTTCGCGTGCTGTTCTGACGGAAACGGTCGCGGCGCGGCGGCTGCCCCCAATTTTCAGCCGCCGCACCAATGTTCGCGGAAATCGGTTATGATTTTGTCGCCCAGACACCACCAATTGCGACGTTCTGGGCTGGTGCGCAAAACGCGCCACCCGATTTTGGCTTCGTATTGCACCGCATTCTCTTTCCATTCGCCAGCCGCAAAATTTTTCTTCCATGTGGTACCATTGGACCATGGACAACCGCTACGTCATCTACGTTCGGAAGTCGAGTGAACAAGAAGAGAGACAGGCATTGTCCATTGCCGCTCAATTTCGTGAACTCGAAGAGTACGCAGCAAAAGAGCAGTTACAAATCGTCGCCTCCTTCGAGGAGGCCAGAACAGCACGCGAAACCGGACGAATAATATTCGAAGAAATGTTGGGATGGATTGAACGAAATGAAGCAGACGGCATTTTGGCATGGCATCCCGATCGATTGGCACGCAACGCCGTGGACGGCGGCCAGATCATCCATCTTCTCGACTGCGGAAAGTTGAAAGATCTGCGCTTCCCGACCATGACTTTCGATAACAGCCCCAATGGGAAGTTCATGCTGCAAATCGCCTTCGGCCAGTCCAAGTACTACACAGACGCCCTAAGCGAGAACGTGAAACGCGGCATCCGGCAAAAGATGAAGCGCGGCGAATGGTCCTGGAAAGCGCCGACGGGGTATCTCAATAACCCTCATACGAGAAACATCGACATTGACCCCGAGAAAGCGCCGATCATTCGGGAAGCATTCAAGCTTTACGCCACCGGCGACTACACGCTGGATGCCATCAAGGACTTTCTTGCGACAAAGGGCTTCCGCAGTCGAACGAACAAGGTTATGGCAAAGGCTTCCGTCCAGACACTGCTCAAAAATCCCATTCATTGCGGGCTCATGCAGGTGAACGGCGAACTGCATGAAGGGTCTTTCAAGCCGCTCATCAGCAAAGAACTATTCGACAGGTGCCAAGACGTCATGAAGAGTCGGGGCAAGGCAACGCGCAAGAGACACAATGATTTTCCCTTTGTCGGCTGGCTCACATGCGTTCATTGCGGATGCTCCATCACCTGCCAGAGACAAAAGGGCCATCATTACTACCACTGCACCAAGAAGCGCGGTCCTTGCCCCAGCAAGCACTACGTCCGTGAGGAAACGATCCTTCGGCGAGCGAAAAAGATAGTCGAACAGCTCTCTTTGCCTGATCTTTGGGCGGATAACATTCTCAAGAAGCTCGACCAGGAAGACACAGTGCAAAAGTCAGGCCATCGCGTAGCCGTTGAGCATTTGAAAAACGAGAAACGAGAGCTTGAGGAGAAACTCGAAGACCTCCTCGATCTACGGCTTGATGGCGCGCTCAGCAATGACGAGTACCTCGGTAAAAAGAACAAGCTCGTTTCTCGGAAGGTTAATCTCGACCAGAAGATCGCCCATGCGGAACGAAGCCACTGTGAATGGCTAGAACCGTGTCGCCAGATGATTCTTCGCAGTAAGAGAGCCAAAAGTCTGCTTCAGACAAAAGATTTGAAGGAAATCCCAACATTTCTCAAACAAGCCGGCTTGAACTGGTCTTTGAAAGACGATGCGGTGCGGTGGGATGCCAAAATCGGGTGGCGCGTGCTATGCGCCAGCCCCAAAAGTCGTAATTGGTGGACGATACTGGATTCGAACCAGTGACCTTTCGAATGTGAATCGAACGCTCTAACCAGCTGAGCTAATCGTCCGTAAGCATTTGCGGAAGCGCCGCCCTGCGGCTGACTTAAGATACTTTTCACGCACTCTGGCTACAAGCCTATTCTCGTGTTCTTCTTGATAGATAATCCACGGACGCAGCCTTGCGGTTGATCGTACTTCACCGTTGTTATGCTCAATAAGACGCTGATCTGGATTTGCCGACATGCCGACATATTCAGCGTTCGCGATTGAACTCCGGAGGACGTAGACGAACATAAGGAATAATCATACCTCATTTTTGGATGTGAATCGCACGCTCCCCGCCCGTACCGAACGGTACGTTCGGGCGGGTAACCAGCTGAGCTAATCGTCCGTAAAACGGACACTCTAACCATCCCGCGAGTGCGGGATAATCGTCCAAGAGTGACATTGTTATGAACACTCTAACCATCCCGCACGCGCGGGATAGTCGTCCAGGAGTGACATTGTTATGAACGCTCTAACCATCCCGCAAGTGCGGGATAATCGTCCATAAAATCATGGTAACAGACTCCTAGCCCAAGCCCTAACCCTAGCCCTTTTTCATAAACTCCGGATCCGCCGCCAGGCGACTCTCTTCCGGAAGGATCTGCCCCTGATATTTGCTATTCGGCTTCAAGTTGTAGGGCATGTCTGCTTTCGACGTCATCTGCTCGAACGCGATCTGGCAGACGCGCATCCCCGGGTAGAGCGCGACCGGCATGCGATTGAGGTTACTGATCTCCAATGTGATGGTTCCCGAAAAACCGGGATCCACGAAGCCCGCGGTCGAGTGCACGATGATGCCGAGGCGGCCGAGCGAGCTCCTGCCTTCCACGCGCACCACGAGATCATCCGGCACCGTGATATGTTCGCGCGTGACGCCGAGGACGAACTCACCCGGCTGCACGATGAAGGGTTCATTGTCCGGAATGGTGATCGTACGCATGTTGCCATGGAAGGATTCCGGCTGTTTCGGGTCCAAGACGGCAAATTTGCTGTGTTCGTAGAGCTTGAAGGTATTGCCCAGACGCAGATCCATGGAAGAGGCATGGATATGCTGGAACATCTCCCCTGCCCTGAGCGGCATCGAAGGGTGCTGCGGCGAGTCGATCTTCACGCGGCCGGTCTCGAGCGCCTTGCGAATGTCTCGATCGGAAAGAATCATCGACCCGAGCGTAGCACATGACAGGTATGGAATGTAATGAGAGTCAGGAAGGTTACGAAGGGCACTTTCCTTACGTTCCCGACTTTCCTGACCTTCCCAAGAAAACCCCGGAATATTTTTGCACCCCTCACATGAGGTCACTAGCATCTCCCTATGGTCGCCCCCCCAAATTCATCTCCGGAATTCGACGTGTCAGAGCTCTTTGAGTCGCCGGCGGACGCAGAAACCGCAGAGGAGAATTCCCTCGAGCGGATCCGCGCGCAATGTCTGAGTGCCGTGCGCGGCGCGACGTCGCGGACCGTGCTCGGCTCTGCCGACGTCACGGCCTACCGCGACGACGTGCTCAGTGACAGAGCGCTCTTGCTCTCCGGCATTTCCGACTACAAAGGGAAGCTGGACGCCCTCCTGGAGATGCGGATGAAGTACATCCCATCCATCATCACCGATGCCGCGCATCTCGAGCGCACGTTCGCTCGGATGCTGAAAGAGGCGGAAACCGCCGGCGGCATCAGCTCCGGCGATGCGCAGAAGTGGATGGACCGCTTGCGCGACAGCAACGTCATCTATTGGAAGAAGAAGCAATTCATCAACGACAAGATCGCGCGAGTCTACCTCCCGAACTGGGTCAAGCTGGGACAGGACTTGAAGAAGATCGAAGAGAAGCGCAAGGAACTGAAGCTGAAACCGGACGCACTGCCGGAGCTCGCGAAGCTGAATGTGCCGGGATTCCTGGACATGCACTTCCTCACGAAGCGTGATTACGCGAACAAGGCGGAGGGCGCGCTCGCCGCGTTTGAAAAGGGTGAATATAAGGAGGCGGACACCACCGCGCTCTACCAGCAGGCGAAGAAACAGCTGGACGGAGCGGTTGCCGACGGCTCACTCGCGCCTTGGAAGGTCGGCGAGTGGCTCAAGCGGATCTTCGTGAAGAACGCTAGGCGTGAGAAAATCAAAGACTTCATCGAAGGCCGGGGTGAGACGACGCTCGGCCGTCTCATCGAGCGCTGGGCCGCCGTGCGCAAGAAGTTCGACTGGATCGAGATGAAGCGCAAGACCGGCGGATCGCCGCGTGGCTTCCACTTCGTCCACATCAATGTGTTCCTCGGATGGCACTACGAGAAACGCACGGCCTACGTGCAGGAGGCGGACCATCGCTTTACGAATATCAGCAACGAACGGGATAGCTTCTTGAAGATTCGTCACGCGCTCGACACGAAGGATTGGGAGGAAGCAGACGACCTGATCGCCGAAGCGAAGAGCGAGGATTTGTCCGCATCGGACGCGGGCAAGTTGCAATCGATGGAGAAATTTCTCCGTGAACACCGCAAGGGACCGATCGAACCGGAGAAGAAAGAGAAACCGGCGCCGGAGGAGATCCTCCTGAAGATGCGCGCGCTCGTGAATCAAGTGCCCGACAGTTTGCGAAGCATGTACGCCGAGACGCTGCGCCGCGGCTACAACACGTTCTGGACCTTCAGCACGCTCCTGTATAACCGCGACTGGTGCTACCGGCACCATTACCTGGATGACGAAAAGGAGCACTGCCTCTACGAGGAATCGAAAGACCTCACCGCAGAGCGCATCCAGCATGGCCACAGCGACCACTTCGAGGCGAACGACCTCACGCGCGGCCGCAACAATCAAGATCCCGCCGTCCGCGACCAGGGCGATATGAACGCAGCCCAAGTGCTCTTCTGCGACAGCTCCAGCAAGGACACCGTGCTCTCCGCCATTCAGAGACAGGGAGGCGATCGGCAGTTCTGGTACTGGACCAGTCTCGTCCCGCGCGATGTCACCATCGCCCGCCACCTGGAGATGACCCGTCCGGGCGGCATCAACGCGCAGCTCAAGAAGCTCATGCGACAATTGGCCAAGACGAACGTGCGCTTCACGCTCTCCGGAGCACCGGAATACAAGCAGGCCGTGGAACGGCCGAAGAAACGGAGAACCGCCTCGGAGGGCTCGACGTACGGAATCTCGGCCTAAAGAGGAGTTGTCGGGGAGCACGGGGCACTCTAGAATCTGTATCCCTTTTCTCCTTTCCTATGAAAAAGAGCATCTTTCTCGCCCCCCTCTTCCTGCTCGCCGCGTGCGGCCCGACTATCAATGAGGGAGCAGCGATCACCCTTGAGCAACTGCTCGAAAATCCACTCTACGCGGAGCAGTACTACGACCTTCTACTTGAACGGATGGTGGAGTTGGAGATCCAGAAAGATCCGATCCTCGAGGAAGGAAGCAAAAAATCTCTGGTCGAAGATGTGCGCCGGGATGCGCTCGCAAAAGCGAGGGAAGCGACCGCAAAACAGCGCGAAGGATTTATGGGTGTCTTCGTGCCGGCGAAAGAGCAGGCGCACGGAGAAGCGCTATACGTCGATGACACGCTGTATCTCGGACCGTCCTTCGACTCGCCTCCGGGACCGGACTTGCGCGTGTACCTCTCCACGCTCGTAGACCCCCGCGATGGAGAATTTCCCGATGAGCAAAGTCTGGATCTCGGCCGGCTGGAATCCCCCTTCGGTACGCAGCGATTTTCCGTGAAGCCGACCGATAGCCCGGAGCTCTATCGAACGGCCGTCCTCTACGATGCTGATCTCGACCGGATGTACTCGTTCGCGCAGCTTTCACAATAGGTTTTAGGTGTTAGGGATTAGGTGCTAGACTAGCCGACTATGGAAATTCTCACCCGGTCCCACAAAGATCTCATCGTGTGGCAGAAGTCCATGAGTCTCGTCACGTTGATCTATACAAGCTAACAGCGGCATTTCCTCGTTCCGAATTGTATGGTCTCACGACTCAAATGAGAAAATCTGCAGTATCGATACCTTCAAACATTGCAGAAGGGAGACGACGCGGATCGAAAGGCGAATACCGACATTTTCTCCTCATTGCCGCCGCGTCAGGAGCTGAGCTTGAAACTCAATTAGAAATAGCCAAAAGATTGAACTTTGGCACTCAAGCTGCTCGTGAAGCATGTGAGTCATTACTTCTTGAGGTTCTTAAAATGCTCACCGTCATCATAAAGACTATGAGCACATCGTCTAATACCTATCACCTAAAACCTAACACCTCGCAAAGTCGAGATGTTCATTGCGAGAATCGAACATTTCTGCCATCATAGCCGCATGCACAAACTTCCATTCGCACTCATCTCCGTTCTTCTTCTCGCAGCCTGCGTCGATACGACGGGACTCACCGCCGATTCCAGCCGTACGCCGCGCGGCAACGCAAACGGAGCCGTGATCGTGCAGGAGTTTGCCGATATCCAGTGCCCGGCCTGCAAGTCCGCGCATGCGGGCATCAACAAGCCTCTGCTCGACAAGTACGGCAACCAAGTGCGCTTCGAGTTCATGCACTTCCCGCTGCAATCCATCCATCGCTTCGCGCTGGAGGCGGCACAGGCGGCGGAGTGCGCGGCCGATCAGGGAAAATTTTGGGAATTCGTCGATCTGGCGTACGAGCGGCAGACCCAGCTCTCGAGTACGGCGCTGCGCGACTGGGCGGGCGTGCTGGGACTCGATGGAGAGCTCTTTGACCGCTGCGTGCGCTCGGAAATCAAAGAAGACACCGTCCTCGAAGATTACGAGAGGGGCCGTGCCCTCGGCGTCCAAGGAACGCCCACGTACTTCGTGAACGGCAAGAGAGTCGAGTCCGGCTTCGACACCGTCAGCAAAGTGATTGATGAAGCGTTGAAAGGAGCGTTGCAGCGCCTCTGAACGTTCGCCAAATCCGATTTCCAAGAGTACAAAAGATTTTCTGATCGATTTTCGGATGCCGAAAGATCGTTTACATTTCCCAGGATGCCCACGCTGGTTCCTCCACCCAGCGGCGGGGGCAACTGCGTCGTGTTGTCGCCGCCTCCGCCGCGACCGCCAGCGGTGGACGAAATCGTGGAAATCGACCACTCGGAGCAACCACCGACAGCCCGGCTGACAAAGCAGGCTCGGTCGATCGCCCGAGGACTCTTGGGACGTCCAAAGGAAGCGCAAAACGAATAGGTGTACCCCATGTTTTCCTGTTGTCAATTTCTATGCATCGAAACACGCAGCTACTGTGTTGATCAATGGCTAACGCATACACACGGTGGATTTTCTCGATAGGCATTGTGTCGCTTCTGCTTATTGGCATTGTCGCTGCAGGTCATAGACTGTTGCCATCTAATGTGCAAAGCCGGGCTGTATTCTCGTTTGGTAGCAACTTTTCTCTATCATTACCACAGCCACTGCCTCCGCTCGCGCCGCGCGTCTGCACGGCGGCGTGTGACGTGAACCGCAACGAGCGCGCGCTCGTGGTCGTAAACCTCATATCGCAATACGATAGGTTTAAGGAGCTGTACCGATGGGCGGAGATCGCCGGCCCCGCGTTGATCAACACTGTGCTGCTCTCGGAGTACGGGCAAATGAAGGAATTGTCCGGAAATGCCGCGACGACGAATGCATTCGTCGATGCCATCGTTGAGATGGAAAGGAACCCCTCGATCGAAGCTGTCGACGTCATCGTCATCCTTCACGGTAACAAGGACGGATCGTTGGTGTTCGCGGACCGCACGATCAAGGTCGATGGCGCGACGGACTCGCTTAACGCACTCGTCGTACGGAAGCGTCGGGACGCGTGCTCGTCGGCCTTCGATAAGGCGGAATGCGTGGCGAACCTCGCGAAGAAGGACCGTATGGTCCTCAATACCTCGTGCTACGGCACGAGTGCCTTCTCCGGGTGGCGCGCGATCGGTTTCAAGGCAATAGACGGATCGCGCGGCGTCTCCGCCGATGGCGCCGCGAGCGGCCCCGCTATGCTCGATGCCTGGAGCAAAGGTTACACCTTCGGTGAGACGGTCGACCGCGGAAACGCCGCCGATCCGACCCGCATCCTCGACACATTGGCCAGTCGTAATGGTTACAACGAGGTCGAAAGCTTCCGCCTCGTGTCTGGCGTGTCGAACGCCCTTCAGTTCAATCTCTGGACAAAACCATATTCCACAGGAAGCGGAGGAGAGCATGGTAGCAGCAGCTCCTCTTCAGTCCCCAGCGTGAACGTCCGTGGCGGCGCGGAGCTCGTGAACGGGAGGATCGTCGGCTATGCATGCGATCCAACCCGCTCAAATGCCGCGCTCATCGTGGAGATTTGGAATGGAGGGCGACCGCCGAGCAGAGGCACGCGGCTGGGACGCGGGCCTGCGAATGGAAATAATCCCGCGGCTGCGGGACCGTGCGACAATGCGCGGCATGGGTTTGCCATGAGGCTCCCCGCAAATCTGCAGTGGGAAGTGATCACGCTCTACACAGCGGTGAATGGGCGCGTCGTCAATTTCGCGACGATTCGAAACCCCGCGGCAAAGCCCCCTCCCCCCGTCGCGAGTTCCTCGGCTTCCTCCGACCCATGCGTTTCCCGGCCCGGCACGCCCATTCCACTGCCCCCGCCCAGACCTCTTCCTCCTCCGCCCGGTCCGTTCCACGGCGACCTCCTGAACACGCGTGCATCTCTTCTCGCTCAAAGACAAGACCTTCCCCTCGATCCGTTTCCGGATGGCGCCATTGGCGGTCGCGGCGGAGGCGGCGACAACACGACGCAGTTGCCCCCGCCGCTGGGCGGAGGAACCAGCGGCGGTCCCTCGCGTCCACCCTTTGATCCGAACGACCCCTGCATCTTCGTCCCACCCGAATCGCAGTGGCGAACATTCCGGAGCGACAAAGTAGGCATCACCCTCCGGCATCCGGTGACGGCTACCGTCATCGAGGAACCGGGCAACATCGCGGCGGTCACGGTCACGCGGTACCTGTACATGACCATCCGCCTCATCAGTACGGATCTCAACCCCGCTCTCCCGCCGCAGCAGCGCTTGGACCAGTGGATCGCGCAGCGCGGTTACCGGGGGCAGCGGCTGAAGGAAACGCTCACGATCGGCGGCCAGCCGGCCAAGTGGTTCATCATCACGGGCATCGAAGGAGGAGAATCGGAAGTGATTTTCGTCGCATTCCAGAACCGGGGCTACATCATTTTCTATCCCCACACCGAAGATCTCTTCCGGCGCATTCTCGCCACTGTCGCGTTTCTTCCCGAGAGCACCTATCGCCCGCCCGCCGCGTCCTCGGCTCCGAGCAATCCCTTGCGCGGCGCGATTCGGGGGAGTTTCAGCAATGTCGAGGGACTCCTCTTCGGTCGCGCATGCGATCTGCGCACTGCGACGGTTCCCGTGCCGATTCAGGTGTACGGAAACGCGGAACATGATCGCGGCGGCGTTCTCGTTCGTGAGTTCACTGCGACCAACACCGTCACGCAGGCGCCGAGTGCCTTCCCCAGGGTGGAGGGGTGCGACAATAACAGTACGACGCGCGGCGTCTTCTTCCAGAGGTTCCCTCGGAGCGACCAGCAGAGGTTTCATACGCTCTACGTGTACGCGTTGAACCAACAAAGAACCGAACGCGTCTTGATCGGGACACTCGTTACGGCAATACCGCCCCCACTCGGCCCGCCACCCGCGCCGCCCCCGCCACAGATCCCTCCATCCAGCGCCCCGTGGAGACCGCGAGCCATTCCGCCGACGGCATCTGATCTCGCGAGCATCCGCGCACAGTGCAATTTCAAGCCACCCGGGGACTGGGGACAGCCAATGGCCTTCAATGGCAAAGCGCAGTGCTGGAGTTATTGCGATGCTCCGAATCCGTTCCAGACGCGATACATCCGGTGTGGCGGCCAATGCGAGCGATGCAACGAGCGCAGAACTCCACGCTGCCAAACCACAATCCGAGGCCTTACCAGGCCATGTCCCTAGGCCGATTCCGCAGAATCTTTCGGTAATTTCGAAAAGGGGGTGGCTGAGCCGTGCTATGCTTCTTCCCCATGTCCCTCTACCGAAAGTACCGGCCGAAGACGTTTGCGGAAGTGGTCGGCCAGGAGCACATCGTGACGACGCTGGAGCAAGCGGTACTCCAGGACAAGCTCTCGCATGCCTATCTCTTTTCCGGGCCGCGCGGCACCGGGAAGACCTCCATCGCCCGCATCCTCGCGAAGATGCTCCTCACGAGAGGAGTGGGAGACGAGAAGATCCAAAAGCAGATCCTCCGCGCGGTGGAGGAGGAAAGCCTCGTCGATCTGCTGGAGATCGACGCCGCGAGCTACACGCAGGTCGATAACATCCGGGACTTGATCGAGAAGATCCAGTTCTCCCCCGTCGTCGCGAGCGCGAAGGTCTACATCATCGACGAAGTGCACATGCTCAGTAAGAGCGCCTTCAACGCGCTCCTGAAAACACTGGAGGAGCCCCCGGCGTACGCGTACTTCATCCTCGCGACCACGGAGCTCAATAAAGTCCCTGCGACCATCCAGTCGCGCTGCCAGCGGTTCCCCTTCCGCGCCGTGCGCGAGGAGGACATCATCCGCCATCTGCAATTCATCGCCGATCAGGAGAAGATCCCCATCGATCGAGGAGCTCTGCGGGCCGTCGCACACCATGCCCAGGGCGGGATGCGCGATGCCATTTCGCTCCTCGATCAGCTGCGCTCGCTCGAGAAGATCGAAATGCAGGACGTCCGCGAACGCATCGGCGAGAGCGGGCAGGAATTCATCGAGGCCATTCTGGAAGCAGTCGCCGCGGGAGACAAGAAAGAGCTCCTGGAGATCGTCCGTAAAGTCGAGGAGAGCGGCATCGCGCTCGACATGCTGCTTCGCCAACTCCTCGCGGAGGTGCGCCAGCAGTTGCACGCATCGATTGAAAGCAATCATCCGATCGAACGTCTGAGCCTCGTGCTCGACACGCTGCTCAGCGCCATCCGCGACATTCGTATGGCTCCCGTGCCCGGGCTCGTGCTGGAGTCCGCGCTGCTCTCCTTCTGCGAGGAAACGGAAGCTCCGAAGGCGGAGAAACCCGCAGGTCTTTTTGGCAAGCGCAAGAAAGCGGAGGAGATGGAGGCGCCGAAGCCAACGATCCAGCCTTCGTCCTCGCGCATGCGCGGGACGGGACTACCTGCCCGTCCGGCAGGCGGGTGGCCGGCAGGCAAAGCGGCGGACCTCCCGGGCAAGAAGGAATTTGAACCGGCGGAAGCCCACAAGGAAGCCATTGTCGAAGCGCCGGAGGTCTCGCTCGAGGCAGTCAAAAAAACCTGGGCGAACGTACTCGAGGGTGTCACGCCAGCGTCTGTGAAAATGTCGCTGAAGAACGGACGAGTGCATGCCGTGAGCGCGAAAACCGTCACCGTCAGCTTCGCGTCTGCGTTCCACCGTGACAAAGTGGCGACGACCGATGCGAGCCGGAAGGTAGAGGAAATATTCGAGAAGTTTTTCAAGCGGCATCTGAAGCTCGAATGCGTCGTGCAGGACGAAACCGGCATCGCCCCGAGCAAAGACGACAAGATGGTGAACTTGGCGGAGGCAGCGGCGGAGATTTTTTAGCCTCCATCCCCTGACCCCTTCCTCCGAGGGAGGAAGGGGAAAGCATTTCTTTTTTGATTTACTCTTCCCTCCCCCTTCGGGGGAGGGTTAGGGTGGGGGTGCCATGCACATCCGAGATGAAAAGGCTCAGCTCCGGCAATCGATCAAAGACCGTCTCGACCGCTACCCGGAGCGCAAGATGCGCGCCGAGAGCAGAAGCATCGGCAGGAGGATCCTCGAAGCGATCCCCGATCCTCCCATCACGATCGCAGGGTTCTACCCGCTCACGCACGAAGCAGACATCCTTCCTCTGCTGCAAGATCTCCTCGATCGTGGAGACCGGGTCTATCTGCCGCGATTCAAAAATAACGTTCTCACCTTCGCGAAGATCGAAGGATTGGACAATCTCACGCCGGGAGCGCTGAATATTCCGGAGCCGCCGCTGGACGCTCCGGATCTGGATCCTTCCACAGTAGACGTCGTCCTCGTGCCCGGCAGAGCCTTCGATCGAATGGGTAATCGCCTCGGCCGCGGCAACGGGGGCTACGACGTCTGGATCGAGAACGTTCGTGCTATCAAACCCTCCGCCCAATTCATGGGCGTGGCCCTGGAATGTCAGATCGTCGAGAAAATTCCGAGCGAGCCTCACGATCAAAAGATGGATGCGATTGCGACAGCGCGGGAGGTTATTGATACCTAAATTCTACAAGGACGACTATTGAAGACAAAGACGACAAAGAGTCCTTGTCTTCCTTGTCGTCTTTGTCATCTTTGCATTGACCACAGACAAAAAAAGAAGGTCCGAGACTACATTCTTTGACTCAGGAAAGTGTTCACAAGACTTCCCCGACTCAAAGTTCTTCGGCTAGGCTAGATGCCTCGGGAATTCCGAGCCCTAGCCCCTAATCCTAACCCTATCTCTCTATGCCGTCCTATTCCGCATTGGCCGCGTCCGATCCCGCAGTGCATGCGGCGCTGATGGGCGAGATGAAGCGCCAGGCGGAAGGCGTAGAGCTGATCGCGTCGGAAAACTACATTTCCCCCGCGGTCCTGGAAACCATGGGCACGGTCTTCAACAATAAATATTCGGAAGGCTATCCGGGTCGCCGCTACTACGGGGGACAGGAGTTCACGGACCAAGTGGAAACCCTCGCGATCGACCGGGCGAAGCAGCTCTTCCGCGCCGGTCACGCGAACGTCCAGCCGCATGCCGGCTGCCCGGCGAACATCGCCATGTATTTCGCGCTGCTCGAGCCCGGCGACACGGTCATGGGCATGGACCTGAGCCACGGCGGGCACCTGTCGCACGGCCACCCGGTCACGTACATCACGAAGATCTTCAAGTTCATCCGCTACGGGATGAAAGACATCGAGACGGGCGAGATCGACTACGACGCGATGCGCGAGACGGCCCTGAAGGAGCGGCCGAAGATCATCCTCGCGGGCTTTTCCGCGTATCCGCGCGAGGTGAACTACGCGAAGATGAAGGCGATCGCAGAAGAAGTGGGTGCCTACACCGTCGCAGACATGGCGCATATCGCAGGGATGATCGTGGGAGGAGTCCTTCGCAATCCCTTTGACGACAGATTTGATGTCATCACCACGACCACGCATAAAACTCTCCGAGGTCCCAGAGGAGGGATGATCCTCTGCCGAGAAGCAGACCTGGGAAAGAAGATCGATAAATCCGTTTTTCCGGGTTTCCAAGGCGGCCCCATCATGCAGATGATCGCGGCCAAGGCCGTCGCCTTCGGCGAGGCGCTGAAACCGGAGTTCAAGCAGTACGCCGCGCAGATCGTGAAGAACAGCAAGCACTTGGCAGGCTATCTGATGAACAAAGGGGCAAAGCTGATCACGAATGGCACGGACAATCACCTCATGCTCGTCGATTGCGTCACCTCGTGGGGCATCCCGGGTGGAGACGTGGAGGTCACACTCGACAAGGTCGGCATCACGCTCAATAAAAATATGATCCCGAATGATCAACGAAAACCGATGGACCCTTCCGGTGTGCGCCTCGGTACGCCCGCCATCACGACGCGCGGCATGAAGGAAAAGGACATGGAAACCCTCGCGGACTTCATCCTGAAAGCGATCGAAAAGCGCAGCGATGAGGCAGCACTCCAATCGATCCACCACGACGTGATCGCATGGTGCAAGAAGTTCCCGGTGCCGGGGATCCCGGCATCTTAAAGGCTGCGGCCTGCCTCTCGACAGGCCGCCGCTCTTTGGCGGGATTAGTCGGGCACGTCCCCCGTTTCCGCCATGTGTCTTAACTGTCCTGCGGCATCGTGCCGCAACGCAGCCTCTCGAAGCGCTTCTTGTTGCTGTCTCTGGCGCTCAAATGACTGCTCATCGAGTGCGAGGACTCTCGCAGCACAGACACCGACACCGGATACGATCAGCAAGATGCATAACACTACAGTGTCGAGAAGGAGAATGCGCCAGACGAACGTATCCTCCGCATGACTCCACAGAGCTGCCCACACAGAGAGGCAGACAAGGACAAGTAAGACGAGAAATATCACAATGGACACGCGGTACAGAGCGACCATGGTAGTCCCTTTCCAAAGAGCGCAGCACGGACCATCCGTGCGGCATAGGACTACAGTAAACTGAATAATTTTACTGTCAAATATAAGAAGACGGTCCGCCTAGGCGGACCGTCTTCCTTGGATTGGCGCCAATGTCACGGAAGTTCATTGGCCCCTACGTGCGGGATTCTCCCGGATCGTCGGCCTGGCCAAGAGGCTCATGATGGTCTGGACGGTCACGGTAGGGATCATCTTCGACGGAGCCTCCGAATCTCTCGATATAGGGCGCGGTGTCGTCCTCTTCTTCATCGAGATCGTCATCATCGCCGACTCGGACGTAGACTCCCCACAAGTCAGTGATGAGGGCAAAGACACCAGTCAAGCCCAAGGCAACAATGGTGGCGCGAAGAACCGAGACTTGTTCCGTTTCCGCAAAGAGAACGATTGCTCCAGCCATCAAAGCGGCGAGATGCCAAAGGACACTGAGAACACGCAGCGCAAATCGAATGATCGGCGACATAATGCACCTAACTTTCCAAGGAGCGCTGCACGGACCATCCGTGCGGCATATAGACAAACTATGCCGAATGCGGCCTAAGTCAAATTTACCGATCTCGCTGTGCTAGACTCTCGCACATGCGCAAAGCGCTTCGCAGCCTTGGGCACGCCAGAGAAGGTCTCCTCCACGCCCTCAAGCGCGAGCGAAACTTCCGGCTCTTCTTCGGAGGGTATGCGCTCCTCCTCGCGTACGGCTATGCCATCGGCATCACCCCAGCGGAAGCGGTCGCCCTCCTCCTCTCGGGTGGAGCCTTCCTGGCCGTGGAACTCCTGAATACCGCCCTCGAGCGGCTGGTGGATGCCGTCGATGAGTGTCGCCAGGCGAGCTTGCCCACCGAAGCTTCAGCGAAGGCGGGCCTGCCCACCGTAGCCCCGCATAGCGAGGCGAAGGCGGGCCATGACAATCTTCCCCATCACATCGGACTCAAAGCGACCAAGGACACGGCCGCTGCGGCCTCGCTCGTAAGTTTCCTCTTCTTCATCGTGGTCGCCGGCATCGTCTTTGCGCCGTACCTGGGTCTTTAATCCTTATCGTGTTCCTTCTTCGTACGTGCAGCCATGCGGTAATGGATTTCAACATCAATGTGTCCTCGTTTCATGTGCGCTTTATCGAGTTCGACGTAAAACTCTCCATCAGGAAACCGCTCCATCAGCTCCTGAAGGTTGCACGCAAAGACCTGAAGATCGATTCCTGATTGCACCACCGCATTGTCATTCCATTTTTTGAGCTCGCATGTCCATTCCGGTCCATCCATGGTATCTGCCGGTGCGTCTGCAAAGCGCAGGTTCTGCGTGAGGATCCCCGCACTGGAGAGATGATACAGAATCTGGGTCCTCAGCCTTTCGTCAGGCGTGCGTACTTCGGGGTAGAACAAGTAAAGGCAATCACCGGCCGATGAAGGTGGACCCCACACTGCGACAAAACCGTGTTTTTCTGCCGTTCGCTCAATGATGTCGCGAATGGCTGTACCTCCGGATGGGATGGCGTGCTCATCCACGATTAAGTCGCCTACAAATCCGCAGGCGCATGCTTCCTTATGCGCGATCGCCTTCGCTTCATCGATATCCCCCGTATCAGGTACCAGGATCACCTTCTCGCGAAGACCTTTTTTGAGGAAGCGTCCCCTGGCCCACAGATGTCGCAGGACTCCGCCACTTTCTTCTCTGCGCCACGGAAGTTTTCTCTCCACCTCTCTATCTACTTGGGCACTATCGTGATCCTGTTTGAGCGAGAGAATGCCGTGTCGGACATTTGCAGTGCTGCGCGTGCGCTCGAACTGCGTACACACGGCAAACAGATTTATGAGAATCTGGTTTGCCACGAGGGAAAACCCCGGATCACGTTTCTCAATGTCCGAATAGAGCCTCACGTCAGCCGCCTCAGCGTGTCGCACGACGACACTCCGTCTTTTATACCCTTCGGTTCCCCTGTCCGCGTTCACCTGAGGCCGAATGCTATCGAGCAGAAAACCCACCGCCTCCAGGCGATCTCCAATGTCCCCTTGAAGATACGCAATAAGTTTCTCTTCACTCCCCTCAGTCCAGTATCGGGGCCCGTACGATTCGGACAAATGTTCGAGTGACATTGGACAGCATTGTGCACTGCACGTTCTCTGAGCGCACGAAAAATCCCGTATGACAAAAGAAGAAGACATTTGATGAGTTTTACGCGTACAGAGAGGAAAAATTCCATGTAAACTTTTGTATAATTTATGTATACAGATCAAATTCAGCTCGAAGCACCATCGCGAATTCTTGTGATTCTGAGGTGCTCGCATATGATAACACGA
Source organism: Candidatus Peregrinibacteria bacterium (assembly GCA_016196295.1). Lineage (GTDB taxonomy): Bacteria > Patescibacteriota > Gracilibacteria > Peribacterales > Peribacteraceae > JACPYA01. Next base: position 33,151 of record JACPYA010000043.1, read on the forward strand.
TTTGTTCAGACAGCGGTTCACAAATCACGATTCGTTCATTCACACCGTCACGTCGGTCGCGACCGACGTGACACCGTCGCAGAAAGAAGAGTAGTCATTCATGCGGCTTCGCCCCGCACGTGCGGGACTACGCCGCCATCAAATCACATAGGGCATAACCTTATGGGCGTTTGTATCGCGAAGCCGTACACGTAGTCACAAGGACCATGTGCTGTGCGCTAGTTCCTCCCGGGCACACTTTTACAATTTATTGTATATAGCTGGGTATAGGTAACTCGATCGCCTGCCATCTTCGAGTGACTACTCTCCTCTCTGCGAACACAAACATCAAAGACCCCCGCAGGGGTCTTTTTAAATTTTAACGGGAATGGGTGTGTTATCTGTATTCCACGCAAGACGCTCTTCTTCCAATCGCTCCTGCCTCGCAGCAAGTTCGGTCAGAGCAAATAGGTTCGATCTGATATTGTCACCTTCACATTGAATTCCCATCTCAAGACGACCCAGGTGATGCTCCAATCTATCGAAATCCATAGCTTCAACTTCGAAAGATTCATCTTCCCACTCTAGAGCCCTAATGATGTTTGCACGCAAACGCAATGCGTCTTGTAGAAGAGGCGCTCCATACGTAGATGTCTCCAAAGACTGAAACCCTTTAGGCCATAAATCATTTCTGACTAATCGAGAATCCGGGACTTGGTGGAAACTGACACGGTTAAGAAGTTCACTCCTTTGCATGCGAAAAGAATGAGCGAATTTCCGAATTCCGTCAAAAAGAAAAAGGGTTGAAACCCCTACAATAAGCCAAAAATTCCCATAGAGCGGTTATTTTACGTACGATCTTTTTGTCATATTCTTGCGCGAAAAGAATGAGCCCCTTAGATTGGGGCGCTTTTGGACGTTGATCCGTTTACTTTCCCGCTTTCATAAAAA
>JACPYA010000006.1 GCA_016196295.1 Candidatus Peregrinibacteria bacterium
CGCGGTGCCCGCACGCGGGAAAAAGTCCGCGCTCCTGGAACTCGCGGAGAAAAACGCCCTTCTGAAAGCGCGCCAGAGCGAAGCGAAGTGGGAGGCAGACCTCCGTACGACGGAGAGCGCCCTCGCGGAGCTTCAGTCATTGCTCCATCTCCAGACCTCTCCGAAACGTATCGAGTGCTACGACATCTCGCACATGGGCGGCACGGAGACCGTCGGCAGCATGGTCGTCTTCAAGGATGCGAAACCGGCGAGGGATCATTATCGGAGTTTTACATTGCGCGCCATCAAGACCGGCGACATCGACGACTATCGCGCGATCCGCGAAGTCCTCCAGAGACGATTCAAATATCTGATGGCAGCGCGCGAGAAGAGCCCGCTGACGTTCAAGAAATTCAAGAAAAAAGAAATGGAAGCGTGGAATACCGAGCATCCAAAGAAGATGCCGATCGCGAAGGGGTGGAAACAGGAAATTATATCGATCGAAAAACCCTCTTCCGTGGCTGGGGTTCGGATACCCCGGCGGGCCCGGCGGGATAACCGAATCCCGCCTGCGGAAAATGTAGATTCAGTGCTTGGGATTGATATGAGATACAAGAAAGGAGAAATGAGGATCGGGGCGATGGAATTGACAACGAAAGATCGAGAGCAACTGCATCAGGCGCTCGATCTCGTGGAAAAGAAACTGGGGAAGGATGAGCTCTACGTTTTTTGCAACGATCCGAACGCGCGAGACCTCCTGGCGCTTCATGGATTCTTCCTCGCGAGCGACGGATTTGAAAAATTGCCGTCCTCCTTCGCTCAGCTTCGCAGAGCTTCCGTCGCGGCTCGGCCGCGCCGAGACGGATCGGAGGACAAGAAGACATTGCGCGATCAATCCGACTTCGCCCGCCTAAGGCGGACTACGCCGGACAAGTCCATCGAGGGAGATCTGTATCATCGTCAGAAGAGCGCGCAGAAAGCAGACCCCTCCTTCAAGAGCACGCCCGATTTGATCGTCATCGACGGCGGCAAGGGGCAACTGAGTTCCGCGATCGGAATTCTCAACTCCCTGTCGGTGCAGATCCCCGTCATTGGACTCGCGAAGAGAGAAGAGGAGATCTTCGTGCCCGGCACGTCCGACCCCGTGACGTTTCCGAACGATGCGCCGGGGAAATTCCTGCTCATGCGGCTCCGTGACGAGGCGCATCGCTTCGCAAACGAGCATCGCGAGAGTCGCGGGAAGAAACGAGCGATGGGATCGGCATTGGATGCGGTTCCGGGGATCGGACCCAAGACCAAAAAATTGCTGCTTCGGAAATTTGGGAGTGTGGTAGGTATACGAGAGGCGGATGATTCGGCGCTGAGGGATGTTGTAAATGAAGATCAGCTCGCAGCTTTGCGGCAACATCTCTAGATCTCGTTTTTTAGCAGGCGTCTATTTTTGATTTCTCTGTATCGCCCCCACCCTAACCCTCCCC
>JACPYA010000042.1 GCA_016196295.1 Candidatus Peregrinibacteria bacterium
CGTCCATCGTGTAGAGGACGGGGATGTGTTCTTTCTGACGCAGCTGCGTGATGTCTGCAACGACACGATGGGTTTCTTTCGAAAGATAGTTGAGGCTCGGGGTGCTCGTGCGCATCACTTCGTGCATGTCGAGCGCGTCTTCCTCGGATACCGCCTGCAGTTTTTCAAAATTTTTCGTGAGGATGGCATCGATGCACTCTTTCATGCGGCGGGGGATCGCTTTCTTTCTATTTTGAAAGAGCGGGCTCGTGGATGCGAGCGCGTGCCCCTCCGTGGAGCCGATTTTTTTTGGCTGCTTGTTGGGGATGATGACGATATCGTGGAGGAGCCAATGGTCTTCGTTCGCGATTTGCCGGGCTCGCGATGCATCCAGGCTCTCTGCGGCCGCTCCCGAGAGCGACACGAAACCCCCGTAGACGCTGCGCGCGGCGGAACCGGACCCGAGGCGCGCGATGACGCTCACTTCCTCGCGTGTCAGTTGCTGTTTTTCCTTCACGAGGCCCGCGTAGGCCTCTGCGATTGCGCTGAAGACGGCCGCCGAAGACGCGAGTCCGATGCCGGCGGGGATCGCCGAGACGATCTTCAGCGAAACGGACTTGGGCATGGTGTCGTGGATGTTCAGCTGATCCAAATACCGCTTCGTGAGCTCCAGGTGCTTCTTCAAACGTTCGAGATGGTGACTGGCGAGAGGGTGCTTCGAGCCATCCGCTTCAAAAGAGTCGATGTGGAACTCCGCGGATTGCTCCACCGTGACCTCCACGTGCGGGTGGCCGAGCGTCATGGAAAGGGAATCTGCTGCGGGCAGGCGAAACTCCTCATGAGCATTGCCCCAGTACTTGATGAGGGCGATGTTGGGGGCGGACCGAGCGCGCAGTGGCATGAGGAGACAGTCTACAACGAATACATGGTTAGCGCATGTGTCTTTGCGATCCCTTCTATGCCTCTTCCAAACGCGAGCAGCATCCCGCCTCCGTCCGCCCTAGGCGGACTACGGCGGGCAGGTCCTCCGCCTCCGGTGCGCCCTCCCGCGCCGATCACCTTTGCGGCTCCGCCGGACTGCTCGATCTCTGCGATCAGCGTCTGGACCGATTCCGGAACGACCCCCAGCTCCACTTGCGCGCGGTGATGATCCCGGATGATTGCGGAAGGATCTTCTCCTTCCAGGAACCGCTCCGTGCACTGCCCGATCCGCGCGAGGATCGGTTCTACTTCCGCTTCGCGTGTTTTCATCCAGGCGACGAGCTCTGTCGTGGTCTGATCGGGCTTGCCCGTATCGATGAGAATGGCCCCTTTGAGAAAATCGAGGGAGAGATACGCCTCGACCGGCGCTTCGCCTTTCTGGAAGAGGATCGGTTTTCCTCCCCAGATGGTATGGAAATCGATGCCGCTGTGGCCGGGGTTCACAGTATTTTCGATGTCGAGAGCGATTTGCCGCAGGTGCCGATCGCCATCGGCACCTTCCGAGAGGGATCGTGTCATTGCGATTACGAGTGCGGTCGAAGATCCTATCCCGCGCCCGAGCGGCAACTCGTTTTCGATCGTCACGGTTCCGCCGAAGTTCTTTCCTGTTCGCTCTTCGAGGAGCTGAACGATTCTCACCGCATACTTCATCCACTCTGCATCCGCCTCCGGCCATGCGATCCTCAGATCCCCGAGTCCCGCCTCATACGTCGCCGTCATTTTGAGAGAAGAGGGGACGGCGATGCCGGGGTAGCCGAAGACGACGGCATACTCGCCGCTCAAGATGATTTTTCCCGGTGCTGAAAATGTTTGAGCCATGGGATCCGCGGCCAAGTATGGCCGCTCTCAATGCGATAAAAAATGAATAAACAAGAGCGGGCATACTTGGCCGCAGTTATGAGCCAAATCGTCGCATTCTTCGTTCGAATTCCTCGATCGATTCCTCAAGGTCCTTCGGCGTGAGCTCCGGGAAGAGCTTTGGGAGGAAGATCCACTCCGCATAGGCGCTCTGCCACATCATGAAGTTACTGGTGCGGTACTCGCCCGAGGTGCGAATGACGATATCGACATCGGGGAGATTCGGTTGATCGAACACGGCGCGCAGCGTCTCTTCCGTCACGTGTTTCGGATCATCCAGTTTCTGAATCGCACGGATGATTTCATCCTTCCCCCCGTGATCGACGGCAAGGTGCAATGTGAATCCTGTTTCGTTCTTCGTGTCTTCCTCCACATCGCGGATGAGCGTTGCGAGTGATGCAGGAATTCTGTCGAGCCTCCCGGAATGGCAGAACCGCGTGTGACGCCCGTGAAATCCCTTCGCTTCCTTGCGCAGATAGCCTTCGTAGATGCGCATGAGCTCGCTCACTTCCTTGGGGTCGCGCTTCCAGTTCTCCGTCGAGAAGCACCAGACGGTCAGCACAGAGATACGAGGATCTCGCCTGCACCACTCCGTGAGCGCTTGAAAGTTTTCGATCGCATATTCATGGCCCTTCCATGGGTGCCACCCTTTCGTCTTGGCCCAGCGGCGATTCCCGTCCGGGATGATCGCGAGGTGGATCTTTTTCTCAGACATGGGCGGCAGAGAGAATCTGCGCAAGGCCCAGGTGAAACCAGGGCGCGTACTGATCGGGATTCTTTTTCATGTCCGTTTGCAAGGATGGAAGGTCGATCCACTTCCACTCCACCACTTCATCGGGGTTCGCCTCGGCCACCGCATCGTCGGTATTGCCAATCAATATCGTCACGTGTTCATGCTCCACGCCTCGCTTCCCATCCTCGGCGCGATAGACGAATGTGCCTCCTTCATGCAGGTCCGTTGTGAATCCGAGCTCCTCTGTCAGTCGCCTCGTGCCGGCTGCAAGCGGTGATTCATCTTTTCGCGGATGGCTGCAGCACGTGTTGGCCCAGATACCTGGCCAGAGCATCTTCGCGGTGCTTCGTCGCTGAATGAGGATCTCTCGCTTATTCTTGCGAAAAACGTAGATCGAGAACGCTTTATGCAGCTTGCCACTGCCCGTGTGGGCATCTTTGATCTCCGCGGAGCCCACGGCTCGGCCCTGACGATCGGTGAGAATCACGTCTGGCATGGAGGCTGATTCTATCAGATCTCACACTGTAGAATGCATCCCATCCTTACGATCCGCTTCCCGCGGCCGGTTGCAGTATTTGTCTCCTGCGGAACCGGAGGAATGTTTTCTTGCCCGCTTTCAGATTCTGGTTTCTCTGGAGAGACTGGCGGTAGATGCTTTGATTGCGCAGCATCCTCCTGCTGCCCCGTCGAATCCTTTCGAGGCGGGGCTTTGCTTGCTCTGCGCTTGCGGTGCTTTTTTGGAGCAGAATCGCCGCATCCTTCTTTGCTTTCACGTCCTGCCTCTTCTGATTCAAGCAGGCCCGATATTTTGAGAGGAGGTATGGTTGCCATATGCGGCCCTCGGGGATCTTCAGCTCCGCTCGACATTCTTCATCCATGAGTTCGTCGGCGGTCTTGGGATGGATGGGGATCGTTGGCGTCGATTCCTCCGCGAATGCGGGAACCGTCTGGAACATCATCAAAAGCGTGGCGATCCATCGAATGATATGTGTGCGCATAGGAAGACGGGAGAACCGACCCATCGTACTCCGATGGCGATTCTCCTGCCAGGTGCATTCTCCCGCTTCCCGCATTTTCATGCTCTGTGATTACATCTGATTGGCTTCTGTGTCATTCTCTTCCGAACCCGGTTCGTCCGTCTTGCCTTTCATCACGTCCGACGCCGCGCTCTTTTCTGATTCTGATTCCGTGCCACGCGCCGCCTCGCTCTTGTCCTGCTGCTGCCCTCGACCCGTGCCAGTTTGCTTCGAACCTGTTTCTTTCATAGAAAAAGGGGGAAAGAATAAAAATGCCTGTCCATGCTCCAGGACGCAACGGCCCTACTCCTCTGTCGATTTTTCTCGTCAATCCGCCTTCGCCCCGCGGGGCTCCGGCGAGACGAGGAGCTTTGGATGCCGTGCATCAGCTTGCGAAGGCAATGGTCTGACCCGCCCGAACGATCTGATTGTTCGGATCGGGCGGGTTCCCCGGAGCTTGCTCCGGAAAAAAAGAGTCCAGAGCTTGCTCTGGGGTTC
>JACPYA010000051.1 GCA_016196295.1 Candidatus Peregrinibacteria bacterium
CTCTTCATCGGCGATGATATTTTTCTTGCGCCGGATGCATGCGAGAAACACGTAGCCGCTCATCGCTCACCGCAGGTCGCTGTCCTGGGCTTCACGACGTGGGATCCTTCTTTGGAGATCACTCCTGTGATGCGTTGGCTGGAACAAACCGGATGGCAATTTGGTTATCCGCATATTGCGACGTACGCGCACCAAAATCTTCCGCAGGAAATCCAACATCGCTACACCTACACGAGTCACATCAGCGTCCCCACGGACATCGCAAAAAAAATCCGCTTCCGAGAGGACGTGAATCTCTACGGTTGGGAAGATATCGAGTGGGGCATGCGGCTGCGCGATGCGGGCATTTCTCTCTATTATGAGCCTGACGCGACGGCGTTCCACCATCATGCGATGACACTCGAAGATTCGCTGAAACGAATGGAAATGATCGGGCGGTCTGCCGTGCATTTTCAAAAAATTCATCCGAAATTCGATGGCGTGCCACGCGGGTGGAAACTGATGGCATATCGGATTCTCTCGTTCGTTCCGTCGATGCGTGGAACACATGCAAGGGCTTTCCTTAGCGGAGTTCGCGAAGGTCAAGAAAGAATCTGATGTGGAGGGTTGCCGGCGTCACCGAAGGCCGCTTATCATCATTGTCTCATGGCACAAGACCCCCAAGCGCTGGCAACGAAGGCGGACATCAAGATGTTGATGGATGCCCTGGCAAAGATGTACCAAGAAATTGAAGGATGGGATGTAAAAATGGATGAAAAAATAAAATCCTCCGAAGATCGCCAACATCAAAACTTCATGATTCTTTTCGAAGATCTGCGCCACGACATGATCGGAACGCATAAAGACAAGATTCAAGATCATGAAGATCGAATCGTCAAATTGGAACGAAAAACGGGCCTCGCAACCGCCGCCTAAATACCTATGAAAAATGAATTCGTCAAAGACACAGAGAAAGGGGCCCATCTCTACGCGCTTGGCGGATATTTGGTCACCATGGATGAACAACCGTACATGGAACTCGTCGCGTGGAGCCCGGCAATCATGCTCCAATTTGCAGAAACTCTTCGACGAGTGCTCGACTGTGTCGGCAAGTACCCACCGCAGGGAGTAACGACACATCACGGCATTGCGCAGTGGCTCAAAAGCATTGCCGCTCATCAAGAAACGACGGGTGAACGCCTCGCGAGAGAACGTTCTCCCTTGCTCCCCGAACTCTTCCGCTACGTGGGTTTGGAGACTCCCGATGTCATCACTGATGCACATATCCAGGAATTTCGAACTGCATACGGCGAGGTTTTCGCATCGGCTGTCGAGGAGCTGCATATTTTTGGCTTCCTCAGAAATATTCGTTTTTAACTGGTATAATGGATTTTTCTGCCACCCGTTTCTCGAGGAGGACATATGCAATCTCGAAGAGACATACAGGAGACCGTTGTTCAATTGGTGCTGGCAGTCGGATTCTTCCTCTTGCTGGCAACCATTTTGGGCGTCGCGCTCCTGTGAGCAGGAAATCCGCCGGAGTTCCCCTCCGGCGTCTTTAGAAAGAGCTTGCGAGAAGGCTCAAAATCTGTATACTGCGTATGACGGTACTTGATCCTTCACTGTTCCCTCAAAAGAGTGGAACGGTGGTTTTCGCAACGCAGTTGCGCCCTGAGCTTGCCTACCCTGAGCTTATCGAAGGGTCGAAGGGCCGGAGGATCTTTCTCCTCATCATCATGCGCGCATCCTTCATCGCAGCCATCAACCAAATCTGTTCTGAAAAGAACGTAAACCCCGAGCAAGTGCTCGAGGCCGTCAAACAGGCCATCGCGACGGCGTACCGCAAAGATTTCGGGAACAAAGAGCAGGAGATCCGCGTGGAGCTGGAGGAAGGCCGCGACATGCCGACGATCTTGCTCGTGAAAGAAGTGGTGGATGACGTCGAGAACGACAACTTCGAGATCAGCCTGAAGGACGCGAAGAAGATCAAGTCCGATGTCGATATCGGCGACGAGATCGCGATCGACGTGACGCCCCTCGAGTACGGGCGCATCGCGACGCAGGCCGCGAAGCAGGTGATCCTCCAGAAATTGCAGGAAGCGGAGAAGCAGAGCCTCTACGAAATGTTTAAGGACCGCGAGTCGGAATTGCTCACCGCGACCGTGACGAAGGTAGACCCGAATTGGGTGACGCTCGAGATCGAAGGAATGACGGTGTCGCTCCCCTGGAGAGAACAGATTCCCGGCGAGCACTACTACACGGGTAAAAGGCTCCGCGTCTTCCTCGACCGCGTCGAACTCACGGGCAAAGGGCCGCAGCTGCGCATCTCGCGCACGCACCCGAATCTCGTGAAGAAACTCTTGGAGCTTGAAATCCCGGAGGTACGAAACGGCGATGTGGAAATCAAAGCGATCGCGCGCGACGCCGGTTTCCGCAGCAAAGTCGCGGTGCAGAGCAATGACCCGCGCATCGACCCCATCGGCGCCTGTGTCGGTCAGAAAGGCGTGCGTATCCAAGCCGTGATGGAAGAGATCAACGGCGAGCGCGTCGATATGATCGAGTGGTCCAATGATCCGATCAAACTGATCTCGACGGCGCTCCAACCCGCCGCGATCTCCGCCGTGATTATCGTGAACGATAGCGAGCACTTGGACGACCAAGGCCGCCGCATCAAGAAGCGCGCAGCGGTATTCGTGGAGGAAGCGCAACGCCCGATGGCGATCGGCAAGAAGGGCCAAAACATCCGCCTCGCGACGGAGCTGACCGGCTACGAGCTCGACATGTACAACTACGAGGAACTCCCCGCCTTCAAGGCGAAGCTCGCGGAGCTGCGCGGTGCGGAAGTCCCTGTCGCAATGCTCAATGGCGCTGCCGAGGTAAGTGAAGAAGCACCTGCAGACGTGACGTCCGCTCCAAAAGCAGAGGAGGATTCCGCTGAAACAAGCGCGGCGCAGGCAGCCTAACGTTGTTTAATCGGTAGCTTTGGCAGCTCGGTAGCTTGTTTGAACGAACTACCCAGCTACCCAACTACCCAGCTACCCTACCTACGTGCAACTCCCCTCCTTCCCTTTCGTCATCCTCGATACCGAGACGACCGGCTTCGTGCCGCGCGTGCATAGGATCATCGAGTTTGCGAGCGTGCGAGTGGAAAAAGGAGCGATCGTCGATACCTACGACCAGCTCTTTGCGACGAAGGAGATCCCTCCCGTCGTGCAAGCCCTCACGCGGATCCGCCCGGCGGACCTCGCGGGGAAGCCGACCGTCCTCGAAAAGAAAGAGGAGATTTTGGAGCACATCGGCAGGGACACCGTGATCGTCGGGCAAAATATTTCCTACGATCTTGCAATGCTGAAGGGCGAAGGGATCGATCTGACCGACCGGCACTGGATCGACACCTCCATGCTTGCCTCCATCGTCTTCCCGGAGCTGGAGAGTTACTCGCTCGGGTACCTCAGCAAAGCGCTGGAACTGGAGCACATGCCGCCGCACAGAGCGCTCGGCGATGTCCGCGCGACCATGGGGCTCCTCGCGGTGTGTTATGAACGATTTTTGGAAGTGCCAAGCGACCTTCAGGAGATCGGCCAGATCATCATGCAGCGAAGTTCGCCTGGGTACCGAGCATTCTTCGATGCATTGCCGGAGCCGAAGAAAAAGAAAGCGCCGAAGTGGCTCCAGAAACATATTCTGGAAGGAAAGGAAGTCGGCAGCGGTACGGCCCGCCCGAACGACTCGGTCGGGCGGGTGATCCCCAAACTTCCAAAGCCGGACAAAGGAACGGTCGAACTGATCGAAGAGACGCTCGAGCCGAACGTGCTCGATCACCTCATCGCCGCGGCGCTGCGCGACGAACAGACGACGCACTGGATCGCCGTAAAGAACTTGGAGGCGACCGTGTATCGCAGGAAGTTTCCAAAAGGCGTGCGCGTGCTCCATCCCCCTTTCCTCCTGCCCGATCGCGACGCAGTGAAGAGATTTGCCCAGCAGGAGACCTACACGGAAGACGAGGCGACACTCGCGATCAAGCTCGCGTGGTACGAGCCGGCTGTGCGCAGTGACTTTCCTCTTCATGGCAGTGAAGATGCGGTGTGGAGTGCGAAGATCGCATGTACGGAAGCCTCCCCTACCTATCTCGAGCAATTTCACGATCTTCCGACAGTCGTGCTGCTCGACCATCGTCAGCTGCTGACATTTCTCGCAGACCCGAACCATCCAGCACATGAGGTGCTTGGCAAAGACTCGCACATCGTCATCACCGATGCCTCCATGCTCGAAGACACGGCGACCAAAGCGTACGGATGGTACGCGGGCGTCGATGACCTGCGCGCAGGCGCGGTGGGACATCCGCTCCTCACGAAATTCGTGGATCTTCTGCAGCTCTGGGTGGAGAAGACGCGCCACTTTCAGGATCTGCGCTACGTGACGAAGGGGGACCTCACGACACCGGAGACAAAGGGACTGCGCGACCAGCTGGAGGTCCTTGTGGAGGAGAAGCTCCCCCCTCGTATCGACCTGATGCTTCGCGCGCTTGCGGATTTTTTGGAGCCGGAAGCGCTGGGTGACCGCATCGCGTGGATCGAAACGCGACAAAACGGAAGCCAATCGTTGCAATCCGTGCCCGACCGCATCGGCAATCTCCTCAAGCAGCACCTCTATGGTCAGTTCTCCACGAGTCTCTTGATCCCCGCAGAGAGCAGCGAGACGCATAAGGAGATCATCCCGCTCGGCACGACGACGCGGACATCGCAGCTCGCTCTTCCTCCACTGCAGACCCCCATCCACTTCCCGGAGGAGAGCTCACTCGAGACGTACCTGACAGATCCACCGCGCGGGAAAACCGTCCTGTTGATCCCCAGCAAGAGCGCCATCGAAGATATGTTCGTGAAGCATGTGGAACGGCTGGAAGCACAGGGCGTGACGCTCATTTGCCAGGGCACCAGCGGCGGCCAGGGGCGGATGCAGGCGGAGTTCCAGGCAAGCAGGGCCCCTGTGCTGTGGCTCATGACGCCATGGACGTTTGAAGGGATCGACCTGATGCCGCAGACAATCGATCATCTGGTGCTGCAAACACTTCCCTTCGATCATCCATCGCACGCGGTCCTCAGCAAGCGTGCGCATCATTTCCGAAATGCGTTCGAGGAATACTCGCTCGCTCGCTTGGAACATCGATTGTTCCGGTTATTGCGTACGTTCTCGCGCTTCCGAACCAAGAAGGGCGATGTCTCCGTGCTCGACGAACGCATCCGCAGCAAAGACTACGGCAAGCGCGTTGCTCGATACCTGGAACACTTCGCAAGCGGCGCGGTCGAAGAAAAAGAACCGCGTCCCGCAAAAAAAATCCCCGCGCTGAAGAAGAAAAAGGGGGAAGAGGGACAACTATCGCTGTTTTAACCCTCCGTTGCTTTCGGGACGCCTGGCGGTCTGCATGTCACGCCCGTGTCTTCGCCGACGTCGTTGCACCCGGGCGGTGTTTCGCACTGCGTTCCGTACCCGTTGGTGTAGAGGATGTACCGCTGTCTGCCGTCCGCGCACTGCGGCTTGCACGTGTGCGGCTCAGAGATGGTAAAGGCATACGGGAAACTCACCTTGATGGGCTCGCCGATGCAATCGACCTCCGTGACTTCCTCGCGTTCCTCCGTGGGTACCTTTGGGATGCGGATCGCTTGGTAGAGAAGAATGAGGAAAATGAGGCCGAAGAAGCCGAGGACGATGTGCTGGAAGGAGAACGTCTTCATGAGAAGGATTGTACCATGACGTCGCAGATTTGTTTTTTGGTTATTGGTTACTGGTTTTTCGTTCAAACCAAAAACGAATAACTAAAAACCAATGACGGTTAGGCCGATCAATCATTCCTCCTCCCAATCACCGTAAACACCGTTCTCCACAGAATCCACAAATCCAACAATAATGACCACTCCTCGATGTACTGCAGATCCAGGCGGACCTCGTCCTCGAATTTCAAGTCCGACCGTCCGGAGATCTGCGCGAGCCCCGTCATGCCCGGCTTCACGGCGAACACTCTGCGTTCGAGGAGAGAGTAGCGTTCCACTTCCTCGGGCAAGTGCGGCCTCGGCCCCACGAGCGAGAGGTGCCCGAGGAGGACATTGAGGAGCTGCGGCAGTTCATCGAGCGTCCAGCGGCGCAGGAACCGCCCGGTGCGTGTGACACGCGGATCGTTTCGAACCTTGAAGAGCGGTCCGTCGTGTCGCGCATTTTGGCTCTTCAGCTGTTCTTTCTGGCGGTCGGCGTTCCGGACCATCGAACGAAACTTCATCATGGGGATCCTGCGCCGGCCGGACTGCCCGACCCTGCGCGAGACGTAGAGAATGGGCCACCCGGTATCGACGATGATCGCAAGCGCGATGAGCAGCATGAGCGGCGAGAGCAAGACGAGAGCGACGGCGCTCACGACGATATCGAAGAGTCGCTTTGCCACTCTCCCCCACCCATCCAGCGGCGTCGGCTGGAAGCGCACGAGCGGGACGAGACCCAGCCGATCGACTTGCAGGAGGTGCGGCACGTCGGCCAGCACCGGCGGCAGGAACCCGTAGCCGACTTGATGACTGCGGCAGTAATCGATGATCGCGATCGTCTCGCCGCTGCCCGGGTTCGGGTCTGTCTGGAGGGTCAAGTCCAGCGGATGGCGATGCATGATGTGCTGGAGGCCTTGGAGATTTTCCACGTGCCCCAAGTACTGGTAGTGCACATCGTGTTTGAGCGTCTCCTTCGCGATCTCGCTGAGCGGATGGTGGCCGATCGATACGACCAAGCGGCGGCCGAACCCCATCCGGAGGAATGCGCGTTCGAGGAGGATAAGCGACGTGCGCCCGAACAGCGACAGGAGCACGAGGAAGAACGCCGAATGGAGGAGGAGGATGCGCGAGTAGAAGAGCTCTTTGCGCACGAGGAAGTACCACGCGACGATGAATGTGAGCCACAGGAGCGCCGCAAGGATGACGCGTCCCATCTCGCGCCACGCGCTCTCCGTCGAACGAAGCGCGTAGAGGCGCAGCGCCGCGGCGATGAGGATGAAGACGAGAACGCTCGGGGTGACGAATGTCTGCAGGTAATATTCAAATGGCGGCAACGTCGTCGCCGGTTCCAGCAGTTGTACGCGAGGCAGCAGGTCAATCTGCGCGGTGCGCAGCCGGTAGCTGAGCGCGAGTGCTGAAAACACCGCCAGGCCGTCCAAGGGGATGCGGAGGATGCCGAAGAGAGCCTCGGTCTTCTTCATGCTAGATGCAGTGTACTACGAATGGACCTCATCTTTTTGAAGGGGGCTTTGGTAGCTATGGCTGTTTTGCCCTCTATAAAAACTCAGTCAGCTCTCAGGGATGAGAGCTGACTGATGCGCGAACGACTCTCACACTACTTCATCGCCTCGTGTGCTTCGACCCATTGCTGGGCCAACGTGAGGACCCGAATTGCATTGGGGAGGTCATCGAGAGTCATCAGATTGAGACCGCCCGGAAGGACTGGCTCCTTCTTGAGTTCGACGGCTAGACGGTGCCCACTGTCGGAAGCAATGGCAGAAGTGGTCGCCACCATTTGTCCGATACGGGATTCTCGTTTCAACAGCGCAGGTCCTGACGAAGACACGGCGTTCTCCTTGATGTGAAGGGTCAGGGGTTCGCATGTACTGGCACAAGCCAGCTAAATGTAATTATAATATATTTTTACAAAGTCTACAAGAAAGCACTTTTTCGAAAAAGAGACCCTTCCGAGGGTCTCTGCTTCATCCTGCTCTTTCGTACGCCGGGTTCTGTTCCAGTTAGCTCTCCATGTACATCGAGAGAGAACCGAAGATGATCATCTCTCTGGGATCCGCATTGCTGCGAACCTCAGGCGGAGGGGACAGCGGACTCACGGAACCATGAGAAGTTCCACCGACCCAAATCCTCCTTGCACCACCTAGAGTTTGCCGTGATGCCTCGAGTCGCTCGAGGCCAATCCCGCAGGTGCGGGAACGTTTCACTTCATCCCGTCCCGCAAGCGCGGGACGGGACTGATCGTCTCTGTGGCACTGGTCCGTACGCATCCTTTGCCCGCCCGAACGTACCTTTCGGCACGGGCGGGGATATTCGATGCGCAGGTGGGCGTTACCCACTAGGCGTTCCAGCGTCACGTAAAGCGATTGCTCGCCACGTGACACGAAAATCGCTGACTCTCCCGTGGCTGTGCCACGTGATCGCGAAGCGATTTTACGTGGTGCCCGGACGTTCCTCCCACACGTTCAAGACGTGGGGCGATCATCAAAAGAGCAGGATAACTATTATCTCGCAAAATGGTTCAAAATTCAAGTAAAATGAAGCCACGCCGCTGTAGCTTCGGCCTTCGCTCTGCGGAGCTTCGGCCGACAAGCAGTGGTAGAGCGCCGCCTTAGCTCAGTGGTAGAGCAACTCACTTGTAATGAGTAGGTCCGGGGTTCAAGTCCCCGAGGCGGCTCCATTCAAAAGCAACTCACTTGCCTGCCCGTCCGTAGTCCCGCGCATGCGGGACGAAGGCGGGTAATGAGTAGGTCCGGGGTTCAAGCCTGCCTGCCGGCAGGCAGGTCCCCGAGGCGGCTCCATTTACATCACCTCGTCTCTGCGATCGGTTCTTCGCTGAGCTCCGCATTCCATCCGGCTTCGTCCCGCAGATGCGGGATTTCGCCGAGATGGATCTCGTTATTATCGAGTCTCGCTGATGGGAGTTTCTGACAATTCTGAGTTCCACGCGGATACGGTGAGACGGCGATCTCGCCCGCGCACGATCGTGTAGTAGGTGCCCGTTCCCGTCTTTGGAGCTTGGGGATCCATGGGAAGTTCCTCCAGATAGGTGCCGGAAAGCGTGCGGAGGTTCACTCCCCCCTCGGCTTCGCAGTCCGCAGGCGCCACGTTCCAGCGGCAGATCTCTTTCGGCGTGTCATTGGGGATGTTCCCCGGGAGTTTTCCGTTCGTCGCGACCATGTAGTTCGTCACCGCGCTGATGATCATGTTCACATCCTCTTTGCGTTGCATGTCCCGGAGGCTCGAAAGCTGCTGAGGCGTATTGAGCGCGACGATGACGATGGCCGCGAGGATGAAGAGGATCGCGACGACCAGGAGAAGCTCGATCAAGGTGAATCCGCGGGAACCGGTCTGCATAAAAAGAAGGGGAAATTACCTGCCTTGCGTATACGCGCGCTCCGCTGCTTGCAGGCGGTAGTACGGCACCGCGATGCCTGCCGTGATGGAGATGACCATCAGAATCAGCAGAAATTCGAGGGCGGAAAGGGTCGTTTTTTGCTTCATAATGAAAGTGTACTTCAAGATTGCACAAAAAAATCCGAAATTCGAATGTCGAATTTCGAAACAATATCAAAATCGAAATTTTGAATATGGAGGGATTGCAACGTTCGAATTTGTTTTGAATTTCGGATTTCGTGCTTCGGATTTGCCTGGCTAGAAAACTAATCCTATGGGATAATAGGTCGCCCCATCCCCCATGAACAAACGCGCTCTCCTTTCCGTGTCGGATAAGCGAGGACTTCTGGACCTCGCGGAGGCGCTCCAGAAAAAGGGATTTGAGCTGATCGCGACGGGTGGCACGCAGAAGATGCTCCAGGAGAATGGCATGAAGGTGACGCCGATAGAATCCATCACGGGATTCCCGGAGGCGTTTTCCGGACGCGTGAAGACGATGCACCCGAAGATCATGGGTGGCCTCCTCTTCCGTCGCGATAGCGCCGAGGACAAAAAACAGGCAAAGGAACTTGGCATCGAGCCAATCGATATGGCGGTCGTCAATCTCTACCCATTTGAGCAAACCGCCGAGCGAGGGTCTTCCCCGCCTGCCGGCGAGGCGGGGACCCGCGGTGTGACGCGAGCAGAACAAATTGAATTAATCGACATCGGCGGCCCCACGCTCCTTCGTTCCGCTGCGAAAAACCATGCGCACGTGACCGTCGTCTGCGACCCCGCGGATTACGAGCGCGTGATACAAGAAATCGAGCAGGCCGGGGATACCTCCCCGGCATTACGAGCGGAGCTCGCGGCGAAGGTGTTCCTCCGTACGGCCGCCTACGACGCGGCCATTGCAAAAACACTCTCGGATGGCATGCATACGGGAGTGCTGATGACGGGCAAGAAAGCGCTTCGGTATGGAGAAAATCCCCACCAGAGCGGCGCGTACTACGAGGTGTATCAACCGGCCCCCAAAGAAGGAGAGCTTTCCGGCTGGAAGATGCACCAAGGCAAGGAACTCAGTTACTTAAATCTCCTCGATGCGGACGCTGCGTGGAACCTCGTGCATGAATTTACGGAACCGACCGCAGCCTGCATCAAACACGCGAACCCCAGCGGGGTTGCGTCCCACCGGAAAATCGAGGAGGCATTCCAACGAGCCTACGACAGCGACCGTCTCTCCGCCTTCGGCGTCATCATCGCCGTCAATCATCAGTTCACGAAGGACATCGCGCAGAAAATCGTCGATCAGAAGATTTTCACGGAGGTGGTCATCGCGCCCAGCTACGAAGCGGGCGCACTCGAGATCCTCAAGCAAAAGCCAAATATCCGTGCCTTGGAGCTCTGGGGCAACATTAATCAATTCCAGGTCCTCAGAAACGCCCTCGGGGGAATCCTGGTGCAAGATCAAGACACGAAGGTCGTGATCGAAGACGATTTGAAAGTGGTGACAAAGAAGAAGCCGACTGGGGAACAGATCAAAGATCTCCTCTTCGCCTGGAAAGTCGTGAAGCACGCGAAATCAAACGCGATCGTCTTTGCGAAGGATAAGGTAACGGTCGGCATCGGGTGCGGCCAGACGAGCAGAGTGGATAGCACGTGGATCGCCGCGAAGCGCGCGGGCGAACGCGCGAAGGGGGCTGTGATGGCAAGTGACGCTTTCTTCCCTTTCCCTGATAGCATCGAAGAAGCAGCAAAACACGGCATCGCCGCGATCATCCAGCCGGGGGGCTCCATGCGAGACGCAGAGGTGTTTGCGAAGGCCGATGAGCTCGGCATCGCGATGGTTGTGACGGGCGTGAGAGCATTTCGACATTAATCCGCGGTCAAGTATGGCCGCTCTCCATCAAAATATTTTACATACACAAGAGCGGGCATACATGCCCGCGGTCCATTAGTCACAAAGACCTTCTGCCGCTGAGCGCTTCGCGCAAGGTGACCTGATCTGCAAATTCAATGTCCGCACCCATCGGAAGCCCATGTGCCAGGCGCGTGATGGAGGGTACGTATTCTTTAAGCTGCATCCGCAGATAATTGGCGGTCGCCTCCCCTTCCACGTCCGGGTTCGTCGCGATGATCACCTCCGTGACACCGCCTTTTTTGGCTCGAATAACAAGTTCTTTCAGCTTCAGCTGCTCGGGCCCCATGCCGTCGATGGGCGAGAGGACGCCGTGGAGCACGTGGTACACACCTTTGAACCCGGTCTTCTCAAACGCGATCACTTCCAGCGGATTTTCGACGACCAGGATCGTGCCTTGGTCGCGCGCCGCGCTCTCGCAGATCGAACAGCGCTCCAGGAGCGTCACCATCTGACACACATTGCAGTACCGAATATCACTCTTGAGCTCGATGAGTGCTTTCCCCAGTCCCTCCGGAGAGGCCTTGGAGCTTCGAAGGAGATGGAACGTCAGTCGCTCTGCCGACTTCGGCCCGATGCCCGGGAGTTTCGTGAATTCCTCAATGGTCTTTTGAATTTGAGGAGGTAAGAGAGACATGCATCAAGAGTAGGACAAATTTGCTCATCGGTCATTGGACATTGGGGCTTTCTTTGTTATTTGTTTCTTCGGTACTTCAAGCAAAAATCCGAAGAAACAAGTGAATAAACAAATAAATGAATCAAAAAACCAATCTTCAAATTTCTCTTCCTTCCCGCAGCCTTCTGCCAGTTTCACGCTCTTTAATCTTCTGTCTCTTATCGAATTTCTTGCGTCCCCGCCCGAGGCCCAGCAGCACTTTGATGTATTTCCCTGCGCGCACTTCCAAAGGGATCACTGTTACTCCTTTTTCCTCCACTGCGTTCTGGAGCTTTTTGCGCTCATGCTGTTTAAGGAGCAGCGGCCGATCGCGCTCGGGATCGTAGTCGTCGAGGCCAGAAGCAAACTTGTACGGCGAGATCTTCATTTTTTTGAGGATAGGATTTCCTTGGAGAAATGTAACGTACGCTCCGGCGAGGTTCACTTGCCCTGCCCGGCATGCCTTCACTTCCTGGCCGGAGAGGATCAACCCCGCCTCCACGGTCTCTCTGATCTCGTAGTCGAACCGAGCCCGTCGATGATCGGCAACAACCTTCATAGTGAGATTATGGCGCAAGGGCTATAAAAGCGGTAATGGAAGCCAAAAGAAGGCACCGTTAAATATTGACAAATTGTCTAATATAAGTATTATAGCCGAGTCAGATTTCTCTTCTTCCCCTCTCTCCTTTCCGCTTGGAATGGTCAGAGGCCACCGAGATGAAAGGTGAGAGGTGGAAGGCGCCTCGTGCGTTTCGACGGAGACATCTGATCTCAATTCGGGCCTTCCGCCCCAAATCTATTTGGACCGTAAGGCCCATTTGTTTTGCGTGAAAATATCCACTTACAGCGATGTCATTCGCTGCAAACGGGCACGATGCTTCCAGCCCAGAGCTCCAAGGATAGAGAATGCAGCGGCGATCCAGAGCCCGACTCCCGAACTCGGGAGGCTTGGCGCACGCGGCGGCTCTGCCATGACTTCCGCATATGATGCCTTTTCCATGACTTCAGCGACGGGCTCTTCCACAATGGGTGCCGGGGCCTCTTCAACCGTGGCTTCCGGCTGGGGCTCTTCGACGATCGGCTCCGGGGCCTCCATAGGCTCTTCCTCTTCCACCATCGAATGCATGACATCTTCCTCTTCCGGCGCTGCGGCATGTACGGGTCGCTCTGAAAAGCGTTCTGCGATGGCGCGTGCACGAGCAGCGATCCTTTCCTGCGTTTCCGGAGACGCGGTGTCTGGAACCTCCACCTCCGCCGTCGGCTCCTCATCCATAGAGGCGCGCGGGAGAGACACCCATGCGGTCAGCGTCGGCTCGGCTGCTTGATAGGCGGAATAGAGAGCGAATGCGATCGCGGCGCCACCCAGCGCTCCAGCCATCTGCTTCCAGAGGGGGCTACTTCGCTTCTGCGGGTCGAGAGAATTGATTTGGGTATCTGACATATCGATCTACCTATTATAGCGGAAAATGCCTTTTCGGGCCACTGAAGCTTTCAGCGTTTAAACAACAAACAATAACGACACCCGACCAAAATCCCAATGACTGTCTCTCTCGCAGCTCGTGGGTCCTTGATTCCTGATCCCTTGGAACGTCGCTCGCGAGCGACGTTCCTTGGCATTATTCTTTGTCTTTTGCCTGCCCGTCCGTAGTCCCGCGAATGCGGGACGAAGGTGGGTCGTTTGTCTTTTTTGTCATTCTCGTCCTTCGCAGGCTGCTTTTATACTTCTCCGGTTCGAAGGCATCGACTCGTTCAATAGGCGGGAGATCTTCTTCGGAGACTCCCGGCGGCAACTTCTGGTCGTACCCAAGGAGGATCAAGTCCGGCTGGATCGTTCGCACGGGAACGAGAAAATCTTTGGGGTCGCCGAGGACGACGGTGGCGTGCGGATACGCTTCTTCGATCTTCTTCTTGCGCATTGCTTCGGTCTGCATGGGCTTCCTGCCCTTGATGCGCTCCACGTTCAGATCGCGCGCGATGACGACGTGCAGCACGCCGCGGGACGAGGCGTGATCCAAAAAGAAGCGGTGTCCCGGGTGGAGACGGTCAAACGTGCCGAAGACGAGGATTTTCATAGAACCAGCTTAGGGCTTGGGCTAGGGCTTGAGCTAGGAAAATAACTCAATGACAAAAAACCTAGCCCTACCTGTCCTCCGTAGCCTTGGCGAAGGAGGA
>JACPYA010000052.1 GCA_016196295.1 Candidatus Peregrinibacteria bacterium
AAGTTAGAACTCGAATGTTGCGTTAGAACTGCCCGGCTTCGTCTCGCTGCGGCTCGACTACGCCGCGGCACCCGGCATTATTGGTTCTTTTGGGCAAGCGAAACCTCGGCGTAGCCCGCAGGCGAAGCCGGGTGGAGCGGGATACGAGAATCGAACTCGCGTCTCAAGCTTGGGAAGCTCGCATACTACCACTGTACTAATCCCGCGGGTTGAAAATGATGGCCTGCCAACCGAAGCGCATTGTACAACGAAAGCCAGCCTTCGCGCTTTCGCGCTACGGCCGGCAACCTACGTGCGCGTAGGTTGGAGCGGATGACGAGGCTCGAACTCGCGACCTTCGCCTTGGCAAGGCGACGCTCTAGCCAACTGAGCTACATCCGCAGGCTTTTTCGGAGCTTGCCGATGGTACTTCGCTCACAGCTTTCTGCCAAGTCTGAGGGGTCACTTTTCCGCTTGGTATCCCTCTTTTTCCGACCCACCCGGTACTCGCTTTTTTGGCTTAGTTCTGCTATAATACTTTGATGACATTGAAACCAATTTCCCGGCTTTCATACCTCGTCGGAACGTCTCTGTTTTGGGCAAGCGACGTGCTTGCGGCCAATCCCGGCGGGACCATCCAAACGACGAACGTAAAAACGACCATCGAACTCCTGGAGCCCGTCGGCGGCAAATCGACGGTCAATATCGTGCCGGGCCTCGGCACGTTCTTCTGCTACTTCAATCTCCTCTGGCCCATCCTCATCGGGTCGGCCGCCGGTATCGCCGTGCTCATGGCGGTCGTCGGGGGACTGCAGATCATCATGTCGGGAGGCGACCAGGGCAAGCGCCAGGAAGGGCTTGATCGCTTCAAGAACGCGCTCCTCGGACTCCTGATGTGTGCTTTCGCGGGGCTTCTCCTTCGAACGCTCAATCCTTCCTTCTTTAAAGCCGGCAGTGCGGGTGTCGCCGGTTGCTAACCCATGCGTTTTTCATTTTCCTTTCCGGCTGCTCTGATCCTCTCCGTTCCTGGAGCGGTCATCGCACAGGCGCCGCCGGTCGTGAACTGCACGGGGCTCATCGGTTGCGGCAGCGGACCCTCGAACGTGCTCCTCACGAGCACGCTCCCGACGGTCATCCGGCTGCTTGGGACATTCGCCGGAGGCGCGGCAGTCATCTTCATCTCCGTCGCCGGCGTGCAGATGGTGCTTTCGGCGGGAGACGAGTCGAAAGTCAGCTCGGCACGGTGGTCCGTGATCTACGCGCTGGGCGGACTCGCGCTCGCGATCATGTCCCAGACGATCGTCGCGGCGGTGGCCACGGAAACCTACGGGTCGGCCGGCGGCGACTTCATGGTCAGCCTCATGCGCGACGTGATCCGCATCATCCTGATCGGCTTCAACGTCACGTTCGGCCTCGCGATCATGATCGCCGGCATTCGCATGGCCCTCGGCGGCGGCAAAGCGGATGAATTCCAGAAAGCGCTCTTCACGATCAAGTGGGCCATCGCCGGCGCCGTCGTGACGAACAGCGCCGGTGCCCTCGTGAACGCCCTCTTCAACCTCGGATTCTAATGCGACTCCTCCTCTCCCTCCTCGGCACGCTCGTCCAATCTGCACACGCGGGCATCTCCCAGCTCGGTTCCTCCAACTCCGGAGTCTCGGCCATGTGGTCGAGCATCTGCGCCGTCATGCCGTGCAGCGGGGGCAAGAGCACGCCCGCGCTGATCGCCGCGAGCGTCGTGAAGTTCCTGGTGGATATGATCGGCGGCGTCGCCGCGGCGGTCCTCCTCTACGCCGCGATCAAGATCATCATGTCGCAGGGCAAGGACGAAGGGATCTCGGAGGGAAAGAAGATCGCGATGTACGCGCTGCTCGGCGTGGTGCTGGCGATCATCAGCGACGGCGTCATCAGCTACCTGATCTCCGTGCTGCAGAACGCGGCGGCGTGAGAGGGACGAGGTTTTAGGTGTTAGGTTTTAGACCGCATGGCATGATTTGAAGGTGTCTAACACCTAACCCCTCACACATGATACCATTTCCCTATGTCTCGTCGATACATCACCACAGCAATCGATCCGGCTTCGCGGTATTCTTGATCGGAGCCGGTGGGTAAGAAATCCAGGGGAATTCTGCGATACCGCTGCGCCGAGATCGGATGTAGAATTTCAACATGTCAAAAAGACGATATATCACGACCGCGATAGACTATCCGAACGCGGCTCCCCACATGGGGCACGTGCTGGAGAAGGTGCTGGCAGACGTCATCGCACGCTGGTGGCGGCTCTCGGGCGACGCCGTACGCTTCCAGATCGGCACCGATGAGCATGGGGTGAAGATCCAGCAGACGGCGGACCGCGAAAAAGTGACGCCGCAGGAGCTGGTCGATCGCAATGTGCCGATCTTTCAGAAGCTCTACGAGGATCTTGGCATCAGTGCCGATGTCTTCATCCGCACGACGGACAAGAAAAAGCACTGGCCGACCGTGGCAGCACTCTGGAGAAAGCTCTCGGATGCAGGGGCGCTGGAGAAGCGGACGTACACGGGCCTCTACTGCAGCGGGTGCGAGCGTTTCGTGACGGCGAAGGATTTGATCGACGGCAAATGCCCCGATCACGGAATCGTTCCGACGCAGGTGAAAGAAGAGAACTGGTTCTTTCTCCTCAAGAAGGAGGAGCAGTGGCTCAAAAAACTCCTCAAAGATTCCTACACGATCGTTCCATCCTCCCGCGCGCACGAGACGTTGTCTCTGCTGGAGGCGGGACTCGAAGATGTGTCTTTCTCGCGTCCGAAGTCCAGCTTGGCATGGGGGATCCCGGTCCCCGGCGACGAGGATCAAACCATGTATGTCTGGTGCGATGCGCTCACGAACTATATTTCCGGAATTGATTATTTTGGATTGGCCGAAGGCCATGAGCGAGGCCCGAAGGGCCGAGTCGAATGGTGGGACGATGCGGAGGTCACGCATGTCATCGGCAAGGACATCGCGCGCTTCCATGCGCTCATCTGGCCCGCGATGCTCAAAAACGCAGATGTCCGCACTCCGGATCGGCTCCTGATCCATGGTTTCCTCACGAGCGAGGGGCAGAAGATGAGCAAGTCGGTGGGCAACGTCGTGGTTCCGCAAGAGGTGATCGCGAAGTACGGCGTGGAGCCGCTGCGTTTTTATTTGAGTCACGAGATCCCGGTCGGGAACGACGGCGATTTCTCCTGGAAGAGATTTGGAGAGCTGTATGACGCAAAGCTTCGCAATCAACTGGGCAACCTGCTCAATCGCGTGCTCGTGCTGCTCCAGAAAGAAGGAGGAACCATCGATCTCGAGGTGACGAAAGAAGATGTGAAGAGTGCGGCGGAGAGCAGGAAGAAGTACGAAGAGCACATGAACGCGTTCGAGCTCTCCCAAGCGATGCAGTTCGCATTCGAGCAGGTGGCATGCATGAACGTGTTCATCAATGAACAGAAGCCGTGGGAGAAAAGCGGAGCGGAAAAAACGCAGACGCTCAGCGTGCTCGCGGAGAGTTTGCGGCAGATCTCGCTCCTGCTCCTTCCGTTCCTCCCGCAGACCGCGCAGGAGATTTCCCTGCAGCTCAATGTTCCCTACGCGAAAAAGATGCTCGGAAATGACTTTGTGATCACGAACGAGATGAAGGAGTGGGGTAGTCAGACGAAATGGAAGAAGGTCGGGAAGCCGAAGATCTTGTTCGCTCCGGTGGAGTGATTAATCGTCGGATGGAAGCACGCTCAAAGATTCCAAGGTGGAACCCGGCGTATCCATCAGCTTCATAGCCGCCTGTACGTTTTCTTCATTTGCGTATCCAGCTGCGATAATGATTTTGTCGTCCGGAAGGGGGTGATACACGATCGTTCGTCCAGCGAAGCTGTCTTCCAGAATGATGTCCTCCAAAAGCTCGGCAGCCTGAGCATGGTTGAGTTTCCGCTCGAGCCTCGTCGTTTCGAAAATTCTTTGAGCCTCCGGTGACAATGGAATAGCTTTGAGCGAGCCGATCGGTGCGGGAGAAAGACGTTCCATGCTCAAAGCATATCCTTTTCATATGGTACAGCAATTCCGGGTGCTGGAACCTGCAATCAGGCTTCCTCGCCGTTTTGGACAGATCGAGCCCGTGAGAGTACTCTTTGATCGCTCTCCATTGCGCGTGCCGAAAGTGCACACTTGAGGCGAGGCGAAAGAAGAGAGACCTATTTCTTTTCCACTTTTTTATGTTCGACCCCATGTCCGAACTCTCGGGCTCCGGAATCGGCGATGACGACACCGGTCCCGCACTTGCGGGACGTCCCCCGCGTCCGCCGGCACGTCAAAGCGGTGGCGGCGCCAATGCCCGCTTCGCGCAGGATCTGCACAGCATCACGATCCACGCCAAACAACGCACGTTCTACATCGACCTCAAGGAGTCGGGGAACGGCAAGTTCTTCAAGGTCTCCGAGAAGTCCCGCGGCGGCCAGAAGACGACGATCATGTTCGACGTCGAAGAGCTCGATAAATTCATCGAGGCGTTCAAGGAGATGAAGACGAAGTTATGAAGGAGGTTGTCGTCAGATGAGTTATCTGATGGGAAACCGATGAGACCAATGAGACCGGAGAGACCGAGGATTCGAAACTGAGAATGCATTCCTTGGTTTCATTGGTTTCCTTGGTTTCCTTCCGAGGATGATTCTTCGCCAGGCAGGACATATCCATTAATATAAGGATTACTGAGCATGATGTGGTGGACGAGCTTCGCCGCTTCCGCGCGCGTGATGCTCGCGTGGGGTCGGAAGGTCCCGTCGCCGTAGCCTTCGATGAAGTCTTCGTAGATCGCCTGCTTGATGTACGGGGCGAACCAATCATCACCCGAGACATCGGTAAACGAGATCGCGACCTCTTCGGTTGGCGGCTCCAGTCTGGATGCGAGCAAGAGCATCTTCAACGCCTCGGCCCGCGTCACCTGCGCGTCGGGCCGGAAATTGCCGTCTTCGTAGCCCTTCACGATGCTCAGTTCCGCTGCGCTGTAGATGATCCGGCGGCGAAACTTCATATCGCTGCTCTCGCGCGGACGCTCATCCTTCGGCAGATCGCGGAAGTCGAGTGCGGAGGAAAGTTCGCTCGAGCCTTTCAAGTGAATGCAGCTGCTGTAGAGGGCGATCTTCAGGAGCTCAAAGCGTGTGATCTCTCTGTTTGGGAGGAAAATCTTCGTGCCATCCTCTTGGTCGTACCCGCGGATGATGGGGTCGAGTGTCGGGAGGGTGAGTGTTTGGGTGAGAAGTGAGACGAACGCTTCCGCCCAGTGTCCCTGGAGGTCCGGGAACGTCGTGCTCTGCTCGCGGTAACTGAGACACGCGCTCTCCTCGGGGTCCGTGCCCTTCACGACTTCCTCCGCATCGTCTACGCCGTCGCGATCGGTATCGTTCGCGGTCGGGTTCGTCCCTTGGACGAACTCCTCGCGGTTCGGGAGCCCGTCGCCGTCATCATCGTTATTCGCGTTCGCCGATGTTTCGGTCGAGAGCCCGTGCTGCGTTTCCCACTCGTCTGCAAGGCCATCGCCATCCGCGTCTTTCTGAAAAGCTTCCTCCAGCGGGAACGGATCGTCGCGATCGCTGAGGCCGTCCCCGTCGGTGTCCGCTTGCTTCGGGTTCGTCGCCCGGAGAGCCTCCTCGCAGTTCGTCAGCCCGTCGCCATCCTGATCGAACGTGCAGTCATCCGCTTGTGCGAGGGGATCTCGCCCGTCTCTGAGCTCCGAGCCATCCGCCTCGCCGCCGTTATCCGTGTCGGCGTTGCGCCAATCCGTCTCGCCAAGGTCGAAGACCTGGTTCCCGTTTCGGTCCTCCTCGCTATCCGTCAGGCCATCTCCATCAATATCAGTAGACGATTGCGCACCGAGGCCGCCCGGGAGCATCAGGAGAATGACAAGCATCCATATCTTTTGCACGGATAAGAGTATGCGCGTGAAAATCCGAAGAACCAAATTCGAAATTCGAAACAGATTCGAATAAAAAAATCTCTCACGTTCGGATTTCGCCCGCCCGTACGAACGTACGTTCGGGCGGGTGCTTCCCTGCCCGTCCGGCAGGCGGGGAATTTCGGATTTTATCGAAGACCGCGTTCCCAATCGTTCGCCGACATTGGCTTCTTCCCGGGTTCTTGCACTCGCACGACGTAGAGTGTCCCCTCCGCGCAGGGCAGAGCAATACTGCGGGGTGTTTCTGTGAGTGCGGTCTCCAGGAGTTTCACCTTCTTTCCTTTTATAGAGCCGGTGACACCCGGCCAGGGCGTGAGCGCGCGGACCTTTCGATCGATGTCCTCTGCGCTCGTGGTCATGGGGTCTACCTGCCCGTCCTCGCGTGTGAGTTTTCCACAGAGCGTGACCTTGGATGCGTCCTGTTCGACTGGCTTCAGGGGTTTCTTCAAGGTCTGTACGAGGAGATCTGCGCCCATCTTCGCCAGGCGGTCATGCAGCGTGGGAGCCGTTTCTCGTGCATCGATGGTTGTGGCCTCCTGCGCGACGATAGGACCGGCATCCAGCTCTTTCACCATCTTCTGCACGGTGACGCCGGACTGCCTATCTCCCGCGAGGATCGCATGTTGCATAGGGGATGCACCGCGCCACCGCGGCAGCAGCGACGCGTGGACGTTCACAGGGGCAACCTTTGGGAAGTCGAGAACTTCCTGTGACAGGATCTGTCCGTACGAGACGACGACCAGGAAATGAGGACTGAGGACAGAGGACTGAGGACTTCGGATCCATTCATTGATTTTATTGGGCTGAACGACTGTTAAACCCAGTTGTTGCGCCGCGACTTTTACTGGGGAACCGGTTAATTCCTGAGATCGCCCAACGGGTTTGTCAGGCTGTGTGATGACGAGATCAATGCGAAAGGCCGGGTCCTTCGCGAGTTTTTCCAAAGCAGGAACAGCGAATGAGGACGTGCCGCAAAAAATGATTGATGAAGACGACATGGGGAGTAAGTGTATCGCAATTCCTCGCTTCAAAGTGATTCAATTTTTTGTTCCGTTCTTGCGATTGCCGAGCGAATGAAAGATGTCCGTGGCGATTTCGTACTTGAATGAATGAACCGAGCCGTCGCACATTGCCATGTTCATCGTCGATGGGTGGGCACCGCCATAGATGTAGAAATTCTGATATCCCGGCCGGTCTCGCAGCGGTCCCTCGATCCCCGGCATGACGAAGCGGATCGTGTCGGGATTATCTCCTGAATAAAGTGTTTCGTTGTCCCCCCAGTCCACGCCATCCTCGTAATGATCCGGATTGACGTATTTTTCTCCAGCCAGGAACACATTGGACATGCCATCGAGCACGTCACTATCTCGGAATTCCGATGCGACCCCGATAACTCCCGTCAGCAGGTTTGACGCTTGTTTCCATGCTCCCCAGTTGAGACCGGACGGGTAATCGGCCGGTCCCGCGTACGAATATCCCGCATGGGGCGCCCCGATGTACAGGTCCCCTCCATTGGCCGCGTAGTTGGAGCGCGCGACGATCTCCGTGTGAGAGGCGTAGTACGGCTCGCGAAAGTGGGGAGACCAGTTTTCCGTTTGGTACGCGAGCGGCGCTCTGCGCGTTGGGCAATTCATGACGGAGAGAGGGGTCGCGATCATCGTCTTCGCGGCATCGGCTTTTGGGACACCGGCTAGCCCCAACTGCAGGTCATGCAGAGATTCTTGTTCCAAATACGGGAGCACGTTGAATTGCCAGCTACCGGGTTGGCGCCAATCATTTCCTTTCTCGGGATCGCCAATCCACGCGTAGCCCCACCCTCCGCACGGAAATCGACCCGTCGCGGATAGATGATGATGAACTCCAAGGCCGAGCTGACGGAGATTATTCTTGCATTGGGTGTTGCGGGCGGACTCTCTTGCTGCTTGGATCGCCGGGAGGAGTAGTGCGATGAGGATGCCGATGATGCCAGTCACGACGAGGAGTTCCGTGAGTGTGAAACCCTTGCGAGTTTCCGGAGACCACTCTGTGGTCACGCGAACGTCGAGCTCCTCGTTTCCACGCGGCGGCTTCCAAATGTCCTCCAGACGGAGCGTCTGTAGGGTCGTATTAAGTATGCCCCCTACGAGGGTTCCATTGACGTGGAACTGCACTTCGTCCTTGTTCTTCGTCACCATTACCTTGTACGCACCGGTCGCCTCTATTGTTGTGCTCACTTGCTCTGCTGCCCTCTCGAGAGTTTCAGACGTCCATTGCCTGTAGTCTTGTTGCGTCTTTTGGACGTGCGATGGGGAGAACCGTCCTTCGAGAGAAGGATCGATGATATGCTCGAGAGAAGAAAGCGTCATGAACCCAAGGGAAAATTGGGAGCAATCATAGTACAGATCGAAAATTTTACCAAGCAATTGAGAATTTGAAGAAGAAGATACGGAGGTATTTTCTCAGCATTTGTTCTATCATGAATTCTGTGCCCCGCGCTCCCTCTCACCGTCCGGCGATGATCGCTACCTCCATTCGGACGGCCATTGCGCCGGTCCTCAAGCTCTGTCCGCCCGAGTGCGGCATCGTCTCCATCACGAAGATCGATGTGTCTTCCGACCTGAGCTACGCGACGCTCTATGTCTCCGCGCTCAAAGAACCGCAGCTCGCGCTCGCGTTTCTGCAGGATCGTGTGCAGGAACTGCGCAAAAACCTCTCACCGCTGGGGCTGCGGCGCGTGCCGCTCGTTCGCTTTCGTTTGGAACAGGGCGGAACAAACCGATTGGATGAATTGTTGCGATGAATATTGAATATGGAATGTCGAATGTTGGTGACCAACATTCAATATTCAACATACAACATGCACGGCAAGTGCACTTCATTGAACTCGTCATATCTCCGTCGTACGCTTTCACCCTTTCACAATGCCTCTCGCTTCCGCTGATGTCTCGAAGGCACTGTCCCTCATCCAGAAAGCACCTCGTGTGCGCGTCCTCTGCCATCGCAACCCGGACGGGGATGCCATCGGAGCGCTCCTCGGTGCCGGCTTGATGGTGGAAAAAGCATTTCCGGAGAAGCAGATCTCCTTTCACTGCAAAGATCCCGTCCCCGCGTCGTTCCATTTCCTCCCGGCGGCGTTCCGCGTGGAGGGTCCGCCTGCTCTGCAGAAAGGAGATGCCGTGATCATCGTCGATTGTGCGACGCCGAAGATGACGGAGATGCACGAGAGCCACCCGGAGCTCTTCGACAAGACCTACCCGGTCATCAACGTCGATCACCACCGGGACAATCCTCTCTATGGCACGGTGAACCTGGTCGTTCCCACGGCGGCCTCCGCGTGCGAGATCCTCGTCGAGATCGCGGATGGCTTCGGATGGAAGATGAGCGGCGACATCGCGACGTGCCTGCTCACGGGCGTGTACACAGACACGGGCGGCCTCCTCCATAACAGCACCACCGCACACGTGTACCGCACAGTGGCACGCTTATTGCGTGAGGGTGCGCGCCAGCAGGCGATCGTGAAGGCGGTCTACCGGAACCAAAAGCTCTCGACCTTGCGGCTCTGGGGTCGCGTGCTCGAGAAGATCTCGGTCACGGCCGAAGGCGGAGCGATCTCCGCCGTGACGGAAGGCGACTTCCGCGCGACGGGGGCGGACTACAGCGAGCTCACGGGCGCGATCGACTACGTGAATGCTGTCCCGGGCATGCGCTTCTCCATGGTCCTCTCGGAGCGTTCCGGACTCGTAAAAGGATCCATCCGCACATTGCGTGATGATGTCGATGTCGCCGAAATGGCCGGTAAGTTCCAGGGCGGGGGACACAAACGCGCGGCAGGGTTCGCATTGCCGGGCAAACTGAAACCGGAGGTGCGGTGGAAGGTTATAGAAGAGTCACGTAAAGAGCCGTCGGCTCCAGGTGACACGTAAAGTCCGTGTATAGGAATCTGCGCAATCTCCCTTGTTCCACAGGCCATTGTACGTTATAATGGCCACATGACGAAGACCGTCACCGCATCAGAGGCAAGGAACAATTTTTTTGCCATTCTGCAGGAAGTAAAAACTCCCGGGGTCTCCGTGATGATCACGCATGAAGGTCACCCTGCCGGCGTCTTGATGTCTGCCGAGGAGTTCGAGGGCTTGATGGAGACGTTGGATATCATGTCTGATCCTGAGGAGGCTGCTGAGATTCTTGATGCATTGCGTCACAAAGATACGGAAGAAACGGTGACTCTCGACGAGCTGAAGAAGGATCTCGGCCTCGCATGACCATGATATACAGGGTCATTATCCTTGCACGCGCAAAAAAGCAGTTGAGCAAGCTTCCACCTAAAGAACAGCGGCGTATCGTGCAGGCACTTGCTTCTTTAGAGACTGATCCATTTCGAGGCAAGCAGTTGCATGGAGATTATGAAGGGGCGTGGGCCATCCGTGTCTGGCCTTACCGTATCATTTATACGATAAAAAAGGAGCTCGTGACTGTGACGGTTGTGAGGATCGGGCACAGGAAGGATGTCTATCGATAGACTTGACTTTTATTCCAAAAAAAGTATTATTATATTTAGATGTTCTTTGAGAGCATCGTCAAGATTTGAAAGTGAGGCAAGCATTGTGGGCACGCCTTGTGCCCAGAATGCTTGCCTCATTCCTGAGCAGCACCGAGCCGGCGGATCCGGTTTCTTCAGCTCCCGAAAGGAGTTCGTCATGAGTATCAGTTTGAAGCGCCTTGAGAGAAAGAAGCTCAATCTCGGCATGGATAAGCTGGGATCGGCCGGGATCGATGTCGAACGGTGGCTTGCCATGGTCGACGCCGATGAGCAAACGATGAAGGAGCTCGTCGCGGCATGGCCGAAGCTCCTGCCATCCTTCACGTACGACGCCGTCGCGTTGTTTGGTTTCGGAGAACCGAGCAAAGACCCGCTCCCAAAACCCCGCCCCGGCGAAATCGTGATCCGCGTCGGCGATTGGTCTTTGGCCGATCTGCTCAACTGTCCGCTGATCGTTCGCAAAAACCTGTTTTGGCAACAGGACTGGTACCACGGATATCCCTGGGTCGGCGAGAAAATGCGGGCCGGCATCTACCGCGTCCGCATGCCGATTCCCGACTCGAACCGGAAGACCGCGCCGGAGCAGGAGAAGCTTTTCCTGCACGGTGAGGATTTCGTGTCGGTCTGTCTGGGCGCAACGACCCTTGCGGCGCATCTCCATGAAACGGGGCAAGATCTCCTGAATGGGGATTGGACTCGCTGCAAGGAGCGCTCCTCGGGCGGCGTCCGCGCCGGGCTGGTCGTGCACGAGGGTCGCGTGTACCTCGGCGGCCGCTGGGATGGCCTCCACCACGGCTACGTGTGGGCGTCGTCCGCTCGGGAGGCTTCCGAATCTTGAGTTCGAAATCTTGAATTCCGTGAATTCTTGATCTTCGAACTTTGACGGCGTTGCGAAAGCACCGCCGTCGTTTTGTGATAGCATGAAAAGGCATCTCGCTTCTGCAGTTCGGACTATGGTTCGCGCTCGCGAATGCCGCTCTTTGAATCGCATCAGAATTCGCGAACCTCCGCGGAACGCGAAGCGCATGCCACGAAGAATGTGAAAGAGAAGGAAGTCCGTGCTTGTTCCTGGCGGAATCCTCGCATCCTTGATGTGGGGTGCTCCCGAATCAAATACAGCGGTGAGAGTCACTCAAGCCGCAGTGCTAAAGAAGGGAACAAGTACCAAGCGCACCTCGGACGACAACCACGCCGAACTGAACGTGAACGAGGGTCGCGTGCACCTCGACGACGACTGGGATGGCGACCGCAGCGGCGACCTCTGGGCGTCGTCCGCCCGGCACTTCCTTCTCTCTACTTCAAAAGCTCCGCTGGGGGGGCGTGGTGCCGGAAGAGCGAAGCGATTTGATCCATCCGCCGAGCATCCGGCCAATTTCGTCGATCAACTGTTGCAGATGAACGGTCTTCTTCATATCCAATACTTTCGTGTCTTTGCGTAATCGTACGAACAGTCGGAGAAGGTTCAATTTGATGCTCGCTTGTTCCAAGTGGGCCAGTTTTCCATTCTTTGGCGATTGTCCTGCTGAGAGGATGTCCTCGAGAATGTCGAGGATCACGTTTTCCGCCCGCTGCCACAGCGTATAGCGGTCGGCTTTCGGGACAAGCGCGCGCCATCCATGGAATGCCTTGTAGAGTTCGTAGCTCTTCTTAAGAATGGGAATGTCCAGTTCTTCCATAGTAAAAAAGCATGAAAGTGCATCACTCTATCTTCGATCGCCTCGTTTCGCCAGAGAGTCTGTTTTCCGCTTGGGAGGAGTTCAAGAAGGGGAAAACATCGCGTCGGGATGTAGAGCACTTTGAATGTCATCTTGAAGAAAGTCTCTTTGCGTTGCAGCGTGAACTCGCATCCGGAATGTACCGACACTGTTCCTACAGCGCATTTACCATTTGCGATCCGAAGCAGCGGCAAATGCACAAAGCGACGGTCCGCGACCGAGTGGTTCATCATGCCGTCTTCTCTGTCTTGAACCCCATCTTCGAGCCTCTATTCATCGCGCATTCGTATTCCTGCCGCAAAGGAAAGGGGACGCATAAAGGCGTGGATGCATTGGAGTCGATGCTTCGGAAAGTCAGTCGCAACGGCACGCGGCCCTGCTTCGCTCTCAAGTGCGACATTCATCGATTCTTTGGGTCCGTGGATCATGAGATCCTCGTCGATCTGTTCGCTCAAAGAATCGAAGATAAGCGAATAATGGCTCTTCTCCGGGAGATCGTCGCGAGTTTTTCATGGAACGGAAACGGGAAAGGAATTCCCATCGGCAATCTCACGTCGCAACTCTTCGCCAATGTATATATGAATGAATTTGATCAGTATATGAAGCATGTCCTGAAGATTCCACACTTCATTCGTTATACGGATGACTTCGTCATCATTTCTGAAAATGAAGGTGATCTTCGCGCTCTTTTGCCTGCCATTCAGTCCCATCTCCACGATCGATTGCGGCTACAACTCCATCCTCACAAAGTGATGATCCGGAAATTCCGTCAGGGCATCGATTTCTTGGGATATGTCGTCCTGCCGCACCATCGGATGCTTCGCACGAAGACGAAGCGGCGAATATTTCGCAAACTCCGCGAAAAAGAAGCGACATGCGCGCGAGATCCACTCCGACGGGAATCCTTTGGGCAAACGCTTCAGTCCTATCTGGGCGTTCTCTCCCATGCGAATGCTCACCGATTTGAGCGAGGATTTGAAGAATCGATTCTTCGTCAGCCGATCATGAGGCCTTCGGCGCTTCCGGCGCCGGGTTCGCCACGGCACCTGCTGCGTCCTGCGGCGGTTTTAGCTCAGGTGTTTCGATCTTCCCCTGAGCACGCAGCGCAGCGATGTCTTCTTTCTTCGCGGCGATCATCTGCTTCTGCGCCAGGACTTCCTCCGGCTTCGTCGTGATGACCTTCGCTTCGTCGGGGCTCGCGACGATCTGGATCGCGACGTGTTTGTTGCCGGCGAAGAAGATGCCCTGTCCGATGCCGGAGTTGAGGAGCACGTACTTTTCCCCATCCGTCAGGTAGAAGAGTTTCTGCAGCTGATCGACGGCGGTGGGGGATTGCTTGAGGAGAATCTGGAGCGCGGAGTTCGTGATGATCGGCTTGCCGTACGGCGAGTTCACGAAGTCCTCGATGTCCTGGGTGATGGTCGTGATGCCGAGGAAGTACTTGCGGGCGCGCTTCACGATGCCGTAGAGGAAGCGGGCGCTGTCCTCGTGCTGCATCAGGTTCCACGCTTCGTCGATGCAGAGGAACCTCTTCTTCAAGTTGCTGCGGATGCGGTTCCAGAGGAAGTTCAAGACGATGTAGATCGCGATGGGACGGAGTTGTTCCTCCAGGTCGCGGATCTGGAACACGACCATCTGTTTGTCGAGCTCGACGTTCGTCTTCTGGTCGAAGAGTCCCGCGTAGCTTCCTTCCGTGTACTTCTGGAGGATCTTCGCCATATTCTCGCCGCCCTGCGTCGTCATCAGCACATCGACGAGGTCGTGCATGGTCGGCACTTCCATCGTCATGGGGTCCGCGGTCTGGAGCGTGATGCCGTGGAGCGCGTACGTATCGAGGATCGCTTTGTCGAGAACCCCGTCCTCGGCCGGGGTCAGCGTGCCGAGCATCAGCTTGAACAGGCCGTGCAGGTTGATGACCGCGGCACGGAGCACTTCGCCGACCTCCGCGTCTTCCCCGCGCACCGCCTGCGGCAGGTCGAAGGGATTGATGCGGAACGAGCTCTGGAGCGACATGGGCACGAACGAGCCGCCGACGGTCTTGCAGAGCTCGACGTATTCGTTTTCCGGGTCGATGACGAGGACTTCCGTCCCGAACATGAGCGCCCGGAGGATTTCCAGTTTCACGGTGAAGGATTTACCCGCGCCGGAGGTGGCGAATACGTTCGCGTTCGCGTTCGGCAGGTCGAACCGGTCGAAGATCACCAGGCTTTCGTTGTGGCGGTTGATGCCGTAGAGGATGCCGTGGTCGTCTGTAAGATCCGAACTCGAGAACGGGAAGCTCGTCGCGAGGGGCGAGGTGTTCATGTTGCGGTTGATCTCGAGTTCGTCCAAGCAGAGCGGCAGGGTGGAGTTCCACGCGTGCTCCATCTGGAACATCGCGGGCTTCGTGAGGACGAGCTTTCCACCGAGGATCGACTCGATGTCTGTCTGGAGCTTTTTGAGCTTCTCTTCGTTCTCGGCATAGAGCGTCACGTACATGCCAAATTGGAACAGCTTCTCGCGACCGCGCGCGAGGAGGTCCCGGAGTTCCTCGGCGTCTTGCAGCGCCGCCTCCAGCGCCGGGTCGCGGACGATGCCGCGCTGCTCGAGCATGCGGATGCTGGACCTGAGTTCCGCGACTTTCTTGCGGAGCATCTTCATGATCGCTTTGTTCGTCGTCGGGTAGATGAATTGGCCGATGTCCATCTGCGCCTCGAAGTTCACAAGCTGGCTGAGCCAGTTCGGATAGATGTAATTCGGCCAGTTATAGGCATAGAGCGTGCGCGAATGCTGATCGTTCAAAATCACTTCGTTGTTTTTGATCTCCATCGCCGCCGGCGCGATCAGATCGAGCGCTTTCTGCAGACCTTCCTCGTAGTGTTTCAACGTTTCTCGATCTTCATCCGTGAGTTTCTCTTCCTTCTCGCCCGCCGCTTTCAAGATGACCTCGGCCCTCTTCTGGAGACCCAGGAGTTCGTCGATCGCAGCGAGGATGACGCTGTGACTCTTCGGCAGGGGAGTGGGATGTACGGGCATGAAAAGTAGATTCAATGAATCCCATTATTATAGCAGAAAAGGGCTATGATTGGAAGCGTGGGACAGTAGGGTCTTTTAGCATCCTTTGGCCACAATTCTTAATTTTCATTTTTCATTTTTCAATGAATTTTCAATCTATCAATTTTCAAGAAAACGTTCGCATGGATCCTTGAACTTTGAAAATTGATTGGAAATTGAAAATTGTGAACTGAAAATTGCCGTACTGGCCTCTCAAAGCCTTACTGGATAGGTCCGAAAATCGACTCGCCCCGTCTCCTGCCTTCCCCCTCGCTATCCATGATGATGCCGAGGTCCTCGATACCCGGGAGCTCCACGACCGAGAGCCCCGCGATGAGGATTTCGCGATTCTGCTCGATCGCGGTCACGCGTTCCTCCGCGATCTCGAGGAGGTCGCGGAACGCTCGCTGGATATCCCGCATCCGTTCGAGTTCTCCTTCGGTCATGTCGAGCTTTGTCTGCGCCGTGACGAGGGACTTCTGCTCTGCTCCCGCCGTCCCGTAGTCCTTTTCTCGCAGCGCTTTGTTGATCACGCGTTGAATCGCGGTGACGGCCGCGCGCTCTTCGCGTTGCCGTTCGCTCAGCGCTTCCAGTTCTCCCTCCAGCTGCTGATTTCTTGTGAAACTGCGTCGGGCCACGGAATGCAGCTGCGAAAGGTACTGATTGAGGGTTTCCGCGCGGTTCTGGCTGCGATTGAGGAGCTCGGGGACATCGACCTGCAACGCCGTGCCGAGTTCCTGGAGAAGGGCGAACGTGTCATCGAGACTCATGCGGTCGCCGGCTTCGAGCTGCACGGTCGCTCCGAGTCCGCGCAGGGCGGAACTTTCGGCGAAGACCGTGCCCCGTTCGAGGTAAAGCGACACAAAGAGCCCGAGCATGGGACTCGGACGAGAGTTTTCCGCAGTGCGTACGAAGAGTTTCATGATGGACTGCACGGCTTTGTTCGCGTTTCCTGTCGTGACGGTCTGCGCTTGCTCTCCCCCGGACCCACCGCAGGCAGCAAGCATCAGCAGAAGGCCTAAGCAACATACGTTCCTGGCGCTCTTTTGGTGCATAATATAGAGAGTCCTGATCATTTCATGATTATACACTTTTTTAGTGTTTTTATCAAGTAGCGGAATGCTGCCCTCTGTGAGCTCCATTCACTCTCTCATGCGGTAGCAAAATTTCTGAACAATGATCATCGGTCGTATCAAAATATTTTCAAAAAAATGATCTGATACGGCTGCGCGATATGACATAAACAATAGTTATATCCATGCTAAAGCCCATGTCGGCGCAGCGATCCGACTTCGTCCGCCTAAGGCGGACTTCACCGGACACGTATCGCTACGCCGCCATCGATTTTTGATAGCGAACTAAAAATTGTCGCAGAGGCATCGCGAAGCCGCATGAAAAAGTACTCGTCCTCCTGAGTGAACGAACGTGCATACAAATTGTGTTCAAAACATGAGCAGAATCTGTGTGCAAGATCAATTTTTGTTATCAAGTGGCATAAGCCCTAAAAATTGCTATATTCTGCGCACTTTTCTGAGTAGCAGTTTTGTTCATCGTCACTTTTTCCACCGATGTTTGAGGAGCTCTCCACCCTTGGGACAAAGATGCTGAAAAAGGCGTTCGGTGGGGGTGATGTGAAGGTCCTGTGGACCTCGCCGAAGGAAATTGCGCATGGCGACGCAACCACAACGGTGGCGTTGGAACTTTCGAAGAAACTTGGTACGAAGCCGCGCGCGATCGCAGAGGTGCTGGCGAAGGAACTCTCGCATCACTCCTCTATAGAGAAGGTGGAGATCGCCGGTGCGGGGTATGTGAACGTGTGGCTGAAGCCGAGTGCCCTCATCACAGAGCTGCATCGCTCGCGCGCGGCCTGCACCGCCCGAGTGCCGAAGAAGACGGCGCGCCCCGTCATCGTGGAGTATTCCCAGCCGAACATCGCCAAACCCCTCGGCGTGCATCACCTCCTCTCGACCGTCATCGGACAGGCGATTGCGAACTTGCACGAACATGCCGGACAGAATGTGATCCGCTGGAACTACCTGGGCGACTGGGGCACGCAGTTTGGAAAACTTGCGGTCGCTCTGGAGAAGTGGGGCAAAGGAAAGAAGCCCCGCGACTTTGCGATCGACGAACTCCTCGCCCTCTACGTGAAGTTCCACGATGAAGCGGAGAAAGATCCGACCCTCGAAGATCAGGCACGCAAGACCTTCCGCGCACTCGAGCAGGGCGATCCGCATCTCCGGAACTTCCGCGAAGACATCGTGGCGGTGACGAAAGGGTCGCTGGGCGCGCTCTACGGACGGCTTCACGTGAACTTCGACCTCGACCTCGGCGAGAGTTTCTACGAGGACAAGATGGATGCGATTCTGGAAGAAGGGAAGAGAAAGGAAGTGTTCGAGACGGGCGAAGGCGGCGCGCTGATCGTGCGGTTCCCCGAAGAGACGGGGATGCCGCCCTACATGGTGCAAAAGAGCGACGGCGCCACTCTCTACTCCACGCGCGACCTCGCCCAGATGCGCTACCGCATCGATACGTACAACCCGGAGGGCATCTACATCGTGACGGACATCGCGCAGAAGCTGCACTTCGAGCAGCTCATGGAGACCTGCCGGATGCTCGGGTGGAAGCTGCCGGACTTCGAGAACGTCCTCGTCGGGCGCATGCGCTTCGCCGACAAGAAGATGAGCACGCGCAAGGGAAACATCCTCAAGCTCGAAGAGGTGCTCGACGAAGCGGTGCGACGGGCGGACACGATCATCGCCGATCGCGGCGACAGCATCCAGACGGATGACCCGAAAGAGCTCTCCGAGATGATGGGCATCGGCGCCGTCGTCTACGGGATCCTCAGCCAGAACCGCAAGATGGATCTGGTCTTCGACTGGGACAAGATGCTCAGCTTCGAAGGAAACTCCGCGCCGTACCTGCAGTACACGCACGCACGGGCGAAGTCCGTCCTGCGAAAGTCCGACCAGCAGGACTTCTCGTTCCCGAAGGAGATCAAAGCTCTCACGGAGAAAGAGCGCGTCGTCATCGGCACCCTGCTGCAGTTCCAGTCCGTCCTGGATGACGCCCTGGAGACGCACATGCCCCACAAGCTCGCGAATTTCCTGTACCAACTCTCGCAGGACTACAACGCTTTCTATAACGGAGAGCCCATTCTGCAGGCAGACCAGGCAGAAGAACGGGCTCTCCGTCTCGCTCTGACCTCCCTCACCGCGACCGTCCTCAAGACGGGAGCAGAACTTCTCACCCTGCGCGTTCCCGAACGCATGTAGGTTGCCTTTCACCCGCAGGTCGAAGACCTGCGCTTTCATTCCCATTCAGTTCCATGACTCCCCGTCGTTACCGTCCCGCTTCGCGGGGCTCGAGCGCACGCCCGCTCATCGCGTTCCTCCTCATTGCCTCGTTTGGCATTCTCTTTGCCGGATGCAGCAGATCGGGCATACGGGGTCCGGAAGACATCGCGGATGAATTTACCTTCACCGAGGACGACGTCGCGCGCTTCCGCGAGCTCGCAACCTCCTCCTCGCCCGCGAGCGCACCGGCTGCGAAGACGAAGACGGGCGCGACGATGGAACTGAATGTGAACGATGCCTCCAGTGTGAGCACTCTCCCGACCACAGCCCCGGAGATCGACCTCTCCCGCGCGAAGACCTACGAAGCCATCCGCAGCGGCCCTTCCGGAGCAGGGAAAAACCTCTACCGCGTGACCAACGAGTTTTTGAACGTGCGCGACCAGGCAAACATCACGTCCGGAAACCTCGGCCGCCTTGACCGAGGGGCGATCGTCACGATGGTGGATTTCACGAACGCCGCGTGGGCTACGGTCGAGTATGCCCCCGGCAAGCAGGGATACGTGGCGCTGCGCTACCTCAGCAAGCTCACGACGGAGGACAAGCTTGCGGAGGAGAAGAAGGCATTCGACGGGCAGTACTTCGTGAACTTCGGTTTCGTGAACGTCCGCAAAGACCCGAACGCCCAGAGCGAGAAGCTCGGCGAGCTGCCGGGCCAGCAGATCGTGAAGCCGATCAGCAAGGACGATGTCTGGGCCCGCATTCCGTTCAGCGGCCGCGAAGGCTACGTCGCGATGCAGTACCTCTCGCCGTTCGTGCCGAATTTCCTCGTCCGCCAGGAGAAATTCACGCTCCCGATCCTCCACTACAACATGGCGGAGGACGACATGCAAAAGGCGCTCGTTGCGCATGTGGCGAAACTGCGCGCGGAGGGCATCCGGCTCCTCACGATGCGAGACTTCTATGATCTCCTGCTCGTGCAGGAACAGCGTGACGTCCGCCTGGAACCGAAGACCGTCGTCATCGCTCTCACGAACATCACGCCGAAGAACGTCGATGCCGTCTCCAGTCTGCTCTCCCAAAACAACATCCGCGCGACGCTCTTCCTGGAGACGCAGCACCTGGGGCTCACGGGCATCCCGGAGAAGAAAGTCCTCACGCTCCTCGCGAACGGCATGGACCTGCAATCCGCCGGACACACGGGCGATGACCTGCGATCCCTCACGAACGCGCAGGTGGAGCTGGAACTGAAGCAGAGCCGCTCCATTCTGGAGGATCTGACGAAGAAGACCGTGTTCGCGGTGGCGTACCCGCAAGGGGGCGTGAACGATCGCGTGATGCAGAAGGCGATCGAGGCGGGCTACCTGCTGGGCCTCGGCTCGGCTCCGGAACGCACCTTCGGTCGCGGACAGCTCCTCCGGCTTCCGAGCTTCACGATCACCGCGAGCATGCAGGAAGATGACGTCCTCCAGATCGTCCGTCCCGAGCAATGACCTGGACCCTGCGTCTCCGGCACGTTCGGTCGCGACCGACGTGCCTCCGTCGGCTGCGCGTGTGGATGTTGCCGCCGATGCTCATGGTGCTCGCTGCGCGGATTCTGAAGGTGATTCACCAGCTGTATTAGGTGCTGATTGCAATCAGCACCTCCTCTCATTGAAACGGCGACATCTTGAGTGCCTGCTCCGCCGCTTGCTCTGTAATTTTCTTCAGGATGGCATCCGCGTTGTTGTAGAAGTACCACACCGAGGCAATGAAAATCAGGAGAGGAATGAAGCCGAGGATCGTCCGGACAAAGCCTCCCCACGTGCGAATGCGATCCCGCTTATCCATGCGTTCCAGGTGTTTCACGATGAGATCGAGTTTGTCTTCGGCGGTCTGAGGCACTTTGGGCATGCAGCGCAGTATAGCAGAAAATTCGTAGGCCGAAATATTTCGGCCCTACGAATTTTAAAACCCACGCTTCCACTTCC
The DNA here is from genome assembly GCA_016196295.1 of Candidatus Peregrinibacteria bacterium. GTDB lineage: Bacteria > Patescibacteriota > Gracilibacteria > Peribacterales > Peribacteraceae > JACPYA01. The sequence continues at coordinate 20,457 of JACPYA010000052.1, forward strand.
GGAGGTTCTCGAATGCGCGGGTGAGCTTATAGGATGGCGTGAGCGGGAGATCGAAGCAGTGCACGAGATTCAGGAGCTCGCCGCCGAAGCCGGTCTTGAAGAGCGTGACGCCGGCGAACGGGTGATTGGTTATTGGTTTCTGGTTATTGGTTTGAGGGGCAATGCCCCAGAAGTTATAGATGTGATCGCCGCGCTTCAGCGCATCCTGGATCGCTGTCCACTGGAGCAGATAGCTTGCCGGGATCTTCTTCCACTTCTCCGCGCTTGCGCCGTGGTGGTAGCTCGTCTCGCCCCCCATATGCATGTGGATCGATGCCGCGACGGTTTCGCCTTGGTAACGGGCGAGGTACAGCGTGCACCCGCCCGAACGATCCCGTTCGGATCGGGCGGGCTCGTTCCTCGGCGCAAAGTGCGCGACTTGGGCGCGGAAGAACGCATCGGTGTACGGTGTGAAGCCATGGCGCTTCCTCGTCTCGTCGTGGAGGGTGAGAAATTGCGGCAAGTCCCGCACGGGGTCTTGGGAAATTTGGATAGTGACGCCATCCTTTTCCGCCCTGCGAATGAGATTCCGCGCCGTAGATCTCATCTGTTTAAAAATCTCTTCTTCTGAGCGAGGTGTCGATATTTCTCGATGTTTCGCGGAGTCTTCATACTCGTTTTTCTTGTCCTCTGAAGCCCTCACCCCCAACCCCTCTCCCTCTGGGAGAGGGGAGGTTTGCTCGTTCCAAAAATTAGGTGTTCTCAGGGGTAAGTACCACAGGTGTTCTGCAAGCAAGTGGAGTGGCGAGGGGATTGCATCTGAAATTTCATAACTTTCCGAGCGGGGCCCGAAGGGCGCCCTTTGGGCCCAGAACGGGCTCATGCGGATGAAGGTGCACCGCTTCTCCCGCGCGATTTCCTTCAGTCGAGCGACGATCGCATCGAGCGCTTCGCGCGAGCTCACGAGCGGGCCGTAGGGGACCGAGAGGTGCCTGCCGCGACGCGCCGGCACGAGGATAGCTTGGCAAATGCCGATGATGCTTTCGCCCTCCCGTGCCTCGAGGCGGATCGGTTCTTGATGCGTGTCTCTGTAGACCTCGCCCATCGTCCACGATTGAAGAAAGGGCCTGAATTGCTGTGCATTCAGGAAGGCATCCCATGCCGCTGGATCGCGTGCGTCTGCAATGAGCATTTGGAATTGATAATGGATAATTGATAATTAATAATTACGTCGCTTTCGAAGTTTTAATAATGGATATTAACAATTTTAAAATTTCATCGATTTCTGAGAATAGGGCACCCATCTCTTGCAAAGAAGCGGTCTTCGAATCACGAATTAATCGCAACCAATATTTCGTTTCAAAGGCTTCTTTAAGAGAGATGGATAATTTTGCAATGAAATCTCGTCTGCTCTGTGCTTGCAGGGCTTCCTCAATATTTGCTCCAATGCTCGTTCCTGATTTTAAAAGTTGCTTGCTCAATACATATTGTCTTCGTTCATTGAGAACATTACAGAACTCAATGATATGCAATGAGAAGCCATAGCTTTTTTCCTGAATGACATTGGGCTTTTGCATGTTCATGCATTATCAATTATCAATTTTTAATTATCAATTTGTTGTTGAATTGCTTCTACGAGCCTTCTTGCCTGTCTTAATGACGTCTTTGGATGTGTGGGGAGCGAGAGGATCCGTACGCACACGTCTTCTGCAGCAGGGTCGGTGCCGGGAACGTACTCGGTCTTTCCAAGATCGATGTTTTCCGGGCAGATGACGCAGCCGGTCCAGCCGTCGTTCAAGTGAATGTTCTCTGCCTTGAGCGCGCGGCGCAGTTGTTCGGCTCCCGGAAAGAAGAGCGGGAACTTCTGGAGCAAGGAGTAAGGGAGGATAGCACCCGGGAAGCGCCAGCCGCGCTTGCGTGCCTCCTCGAAGTAGAAGCGCGTGAGCATCCGGCGGTGGTCGTTGATCTTCCGGAGGGACCGAAGCTGCGCGAGCGCCAGGGATGCGCAGGCATTGGGGATTCTGTGTAGCACAGGGGACATGGATCCTTCTTTTTCCTGCACATCCAGGATGGGAATGAGCAGCCGCAGAGAGCGCAGCGCCTTCAGGAGAGCTTTGCCGATCCAAAGCCCGTAGAGCGGCCGTGCGACGGCGTAGAAGAGGGGATACTGGAGCAGTCGGCAGATCGTCCACATCGAATGATCGACCGCGGTTCCCTGGATTTTTCGAAGCTCCATGGTCGTCGCAGGGTCTCGCGAGAGCACCGCCCCGCCGCTGATGCCGGAGATCGCCTTGTCGCGGCCGAAACTCAGGATCACGAAGTCGCCGCTATAGCCCATGGATTGGTTCTGATCTGGAATGCTGTGCGCGCAGTCTTCGATCAGCACGGCACCGCCCGCCTGCCGGCCGGGCAGGTAGCGGTCACAGAGTGCTCGAAGCCTTGTGGTGTCCGCGGGGATGCCAAACGTGTGCTGACAGATGACCGCGCGCGTCCGGGGCGTCATCAGCGCTTCTACGGATGCGGGATCCATATTCAGCGTGTCCTCCGCGATGTCGGCAAACTTCGGCAGTGCGCCGGACGCATGGATCGCATTGGGGACGACGACGCACGTGTAGCCCTGAACGATCACTTCCTCGCCCGGGCGGACCTTCAACGCTTTGAGGAGTGCCAAGAGTGCTTCTCGCCCGGAGCCGAACGTGTACGCTTCGCACTCAAACTTCTCTGCGAGCGCTCGCTCCAGTCTCTTCACCGCAGCTCCCCGCTTGTATTTCCACGGCTGGAGCGTCAGCGCGAAGGCCAGTAGACATTGGGAGAGATCCCCGAGGGGGGCGAACGTGTGATGGATGGGGGAGAACATAGGGTTAGGGTTAGGGTTAGGGTTGGGGCTAGGAAAATAATACGTCCAAAGCAGCAGGCGTTCCCGCCTGCGGTTTCATGCGATCAGTCGGCGGATGGTAGCAGGAGGAACGAGGCCGATGCAGACGAGGAGCGCACCTCCGGAGATTTTCGGCGTGTCCCTCGAAAGGACCGTCACGGGTTTGCCGTACCCGCGCTCAAATTCCTTCGCGCGCTTCGCATGCGTGAAGAGGACGGCGTCGAACACCGAGGCGGCGAGTCCTCCGAGTTCCGCATGGATCTTCTCCTGGTCTTCGCCCAGCTCGATGAGCCCGCTCGTGAGGAGGATCTTCCGCTCGCTCGGCCGGGTCCGCGCCCACTCGATGGCCGCGCGGAAGCTCATGGGGCTCGCATTGTGCGTGTCATCGAGGATCGTGACGGGTCCCACGCTTCGGATCTCAAACGTCTGCTTCGGCGGCGCAAAGGACCGCAGCCGTTCGGCAATCTTCGGGAGGGGCAGCGTGAGGTGCATCCCGACGGCGATCGAAAGCAGCACGTTCGTCACGTTGTGCGTGCCGTGGATCGGCACGGAGAAAGCGAGACCCTGCACCGTGAAACGGATGCCCTGCGGCGTCTCTGCGATGTCGAATGCCTCGAGGTCAGCCGGTCCGCCGGTTCCGACAACCGTCACCGGACACTTCGCTTTGGTTCGGACACTTCGACACAGTTCGCTGTCGCCATTCAGGAACGCATGACCATTTGGAGGCAGTGCCTCGATCAGTTCGCCTTTTGCTTCTATGAGTGCCTCCTGGGATCCAAACAGCGCCATGTGTTGCCTGCCGATGAAGGTCACGACTCCATAGTGAGGTTGGACGATGCTGCAGAGAGTTCGAATTTCCCCACGACGGTAGGCGCCCATCTCGATGATGAGAATCTTCGGTCGCTCATTCCTCGTGAGGTTGCTAATCAACCACTGTGCCACGCCCATTTCAGAATTGACGTGTCCCGGCGTCACGAGCGGATGCAGATCTCGCAGGACATGTGCTAGGAGTTCTTTCGTCGTCGTCTTGCCCACACTCCCCGTGATACCGATGACCGTGAGGTCCGGATTCTGAGATCGGATCTCCTGTGCCTTCTGCATGATGCGTCGTTTCAACAAACGATCGAGTGGGAGAAGCAGAGCCCACGACACCGCGAGCAAGAACGGTTGGATGAATGGAATGACGAGACCGAGGATGGCGTGCCCCGCGACGATCGCGGCCCATGTGAGCACAATGGAGAGGACGAGGGTCAGGACTGTGAGGGCGACCGCCTTGCTCGTCCGCACCGGCATCGGCTGGCGTCGAAGAGCAAGCTGCAGAACGAAGAGGGCTGTGAGAACGCCGAGGAGGTAGAAGGGCCAATCGCGCAGGAGACCGAGGAAACCAATGAGACCAAAGAGACCAAGGAATAGTGGTCGCACGACGCCGAAGAGTTGGCGAAACCACCCCTCCGCTCGAAGATGTTCTTTCAAGCGATCCCACCGCCATTCCTTCAGCTGCCATACATGGGCGGCGGTCAGAAGCGGGGAGAGGCACGCCGTGACAATCAGGACAAAAAAGACGAGCACCTGCACCGTAGTAGCCTAGCTGATTATCGAGGCCAGCAAAGGCTCCAAAAGACCCCTCTGTGGCCTCTCTTGGGGATCATGAAATGATTGAAAAAATGAGCAAAATATTGTATTATAGAGAGTGAACTTACACAAACATCCATGACCCATTCCAATAAACAGCTTGTTGGTTTTGGACTCGTCGTCCTGCTTCTTGGGCTCATCGGCCTGCTCATGTCGGAACTCCGTGCGACCGCGTGGCTGCCGGGGGATATCAACAATGAGTGGTACGTGAATGAGTCGGGAGACGCAGGAGATGATGGGGGTTCTGACGAGGGAGATGAGGATGGAGAGGATGAAGATGGTGATGAGTCTGGAGAGGATGAGGGAGACGAAGACGGAGATACCTCAGCAGACGATGATGGAGATTGGGATATAGGAGGAGTTGATGGTGGTGGATTTGGAACGGGTGGAGAGAATAGAGGGGATGAGGACGATGGAAATGACAATGGAGGCGGAAGCGAAGGTGACGCAGATAGCTGCAATGATGGTTCCGATAATGATGAAGATGGTGCTACTGATTGCGATGATTCAGAATGTATGATGTTTTGTGAGGTTGATGACGGAGACGATTCTGGAGATGACACCACGGCGAGCGGCGGAGAGGATTGTTGGAATGGAGTGGATGATGATGACGATGGTCATGTTGATGCGGATGATGGTGATTGTTCTGCTCCGCCCCCGTTCTTTGCTATCCCGCCAACGGCGCCTCCTTCAGGCATTCCGCCATCCTTTGGACCTCCGACCCATACTGCTGCCCCAGACAAGACCCCGAGCGTCACGCTTCCGCCGTGGCCCATCGGCATACCTCCTTCCTTTGAGGATCTCCCTCCGTCCGTTCCGGATTTCTCTGACCCTTGGTATCACCAGATGTTCCAAGAGTTCCAGAGTGATACGAGTCTCATGCAGCAGATCGATGAGATGTGGAACACCGCCGATGAAACGCAGTGGGATCCCACGGATACAGACGTATGGTACGACAAATTTGTTCCGTTCGAAGAGTACGAGATCCCCGTCGAAGATTCTTCCTTCTACGATGAGGGCGGCATGTGGTATACACCGCAATCCACATTAAACGAATGGAACGATGAAGTTCCGTGGGATGACCAGATGGACTACGGACCGGAGTTCTTCGATTCCGAACGTGAAATCGATTGGCTCGATGGACGATCTGCAGCTCCGTCTGTAGAAGAAGAGGTTGTGGAGGACCTGGTGGGAGAGGGCTTCTGGAACACCCTTCAAAACACCCTACAGGCCATTTTGGACAGTCTGTTTGGAGGCTCAGCCGAATAACGAATTACCGAAATACCGCAAATAAGGCCAATCCTAAAAGGATTACGGCCTTTTTTACAGGATTTGACAAGTATTCAAATTTGACGTGAATAGTACTTAAGTGTATTATGGCGACCTCTATGGCTTCTGAGATTCTCTCCGGACAATTTGGGGCTAAAGACGATCCTGTTCTGCCTGGAACTCGGGAGTTCGAGGCGGCAGACCCTGGCAAAACCAGCCAGTTTGATTATCGCACTCCCACGACGCGATCGACGGGTACCGTCCGAACGGGAGGAACGTTAGATAAGAAAGAACTGTTGCGAAGAGTGGAAATGGCCGTCCCAGATCTGGCCCTTGAGGATTTGCGTTCGGCCGAAATGAGTTTGGATGCAGCCATTGCTGAGATTCAAACCCGATTGCTGACGCAAGCTGCCGTTCAGAACACCATCAAAGATCGTCAAACCTGGGTCACGAATGTCATGAGTAATGTCTTGAAGTATGCTCGGCCACCGCTGAGTGCCTTCCGACGCGAAGACGGTACGCATTATTTTATACACGATCCTTTTGCAGGCGGAGGCATGGGCATTGCGGCCAGAGTCGAGTCCGAAGCGGAGCCTGAAGCAGATCTTGTTATTAAAATGATGAATCCGACGGGCGCAACGGATCCTCATCGAGGGGATTTCCTCCGCAGAGCTCGTGATGAACGGTTATATACGAGAAAGTTAAAAGGAATGCCCGGAGTCGTTCAGTACGTTGATGGCGGTGAAGTATTGGATGACCCGTACCTTGTCATGCTCGCATGTCGGGGAGTCACGCTTGATGATCTCTTGAATGCTGCGAGACGAGCGGGCCGAGAAGGCTTGCCGCCGGAATTCGTTCGGATACTGGGACATCGATTGGCTCAAACAATGGAAGCAGTTCACAATGCCGAGATCGTCCTCACGGAAGAAGAAAGTCCGACAGAGCAACCTCAGACCATCCATGGAATCATCCATCGGGACTTAAAGCCGTCTAACATCATGACGAATGGCGCGGCGGAAGAAGTGATGGATTTTGGCATCGCTCGTTTTAAAGAGAGGGTTGGTCCTGGACTCACGGAGACAGGTGTCGGTCTTGGTTCCCTGGATCACATGGCGCCTGAGCAGAGGAGCGCGAAATATGTTGATGCACGAGCAGACGTCTATGCACTGGGAAGCACGCTCTACAATCTCCTTACGGGAAAACCTTTCGTTCCCGGAAAAGAGAAAACCGCGGCGTTCAAAAAGCAGACTGCCGTTCGAACGGCCGAGCACGATCTTGAATTGCAGAGGTGGAAACCGGTCGATCCCGAGCTGGTAGGCCTCCTCGATGAGATGCTCCAGGAAGATGTCGAGAAACGCCCCAAGACAATGGCCGTGGTCATGCGCAAGCTCAAGGAAATGGGAGTGGAAGACAAGTCCTTTGCCCCGGCAACAACGGTGGATTCGCTGTATCTCTATGACCACTCGAAGGAGAAAGCCGCTGATGCGATTTACACAGAGATTGCTCGTGTATGCCGATACGTCGATGCGGTCCTCCAAGAACCAGGAGGACTCTCGAAAACAAGGATGGGAACGATTGCTGCACTCATCCTTGCTGCTGCAGGAACGATTGGAACTATCGGCTACAGATATTCTTCCGGGAAACCGGTTGTGGATGGAGTGAAGGCAGAAAGCCCCGATTCGAATTCACATGGAACCGTGCCAATTGAAAAAATTGAGCAGCCGGGAAGTGAAGAAAAAATAGAGGAACCCGAGGTGATTGATCAAAAAACACCGGTGCTGCTTAAGTTTACTCATCCGGAAGATGATCCTGGCAAATTGGTAGGCCTGGATTACATTCGTTTGCTGCGAAACCGGACAATCGATACTGAAGGAAAGGTGTCTGAGGAGTTTTTGCAGATCGATGGGAAAAATGCCATCCAAATTCGCGATGCGAATAATAATCTTCGGTCTTTTCGAATTGATGTATCTCTCGAAGAGGTCAAAGATTTACGAAAAATTTCTGGAGCCGATCCAATTCGAGACATCATGAAACCGGAAGTAGGAATAGTAATCTTGAATGGCAGAGGGGATTATGTTTTGGATATTCCATACGTTGGGATATATATTTCGGATCAAGATATGTGGGCTCCTTTGAGAAAACCTAATGGCACGGCAGCTATAGATTATTCTAACATCACCCATCGCCCCAAGGCTCTCGATGAAGCGGGACTTGGTTCTAAGAAAGATCGCTTCACGAAGATGCAGGCAACAGGCAAGCTCCCTTCCGATCCAGATGGCGACAAATGGGGTGGAGGAGCGCAGGCGAAATACCACGCCGGTTCCCTGTTTGATAAATTGGATGAGAAATTGGGTCATTTGCCTGCGTATGGTTCTATTGAATCCTCTTCGCAATCTCCCCCGCCCGCTCCCGATGAACAGCGTGCCGCACGCCAGAAAACAGGTGGAGCCGTGAAGCAGGAATAAGGGAACGCATCTATATCAAGTTGGTCTATATTATCATCCCCCAATGGCCACAGTTGATAATCCAGGGCTGGCTGTGACGCACGATGGCTCTATTCCGCTCCCGGTGGGTAAAGCCACAACGACGAGCTTTGAGCTCGCGACCACGCTCGAAATCAGCCCTCCAAAGGAGGCTGAAGTGGAGGAGCGCTTGCAGAGGACGAACCTGATGGATCTCCCGGAGGTGCAGGATGAAGTCCGTGCCTATCACGAGGGCAATGGAAAGATCGATAATGGCGTGGAGCTCGCGCGGCGTGTATCCGCACGGATCGCACGGTACCGAAGCGCCGCCGCCGCGATGACGAAGACCGTATTGGAGTTACCGGTACAACCCGATGCGCCGACTGTCTCGTTGGTCGTGGAGGGTAAAGCCGTGAAAGTTCTAAAGCTCGGAGCGGGAGCAACCTCGGATGCGTGGTTTGGCGTCGCCCTTACGGAGAAACGGCATCCAATGGTTCTGAAAATTTTGCGCAATAATGTCTCGGATGCACAAGTGAAACAACGACTGCATGCGCGCTTTGCGCGAGAGATCGAACTTCTGGAGTCACTGGATGGGAATGGCGCGCCCAAAGTGCTCCTTCACGGCATGACGGAAGAAGGTCCGTATTTCGCCATGGAATATCACGCGGGCCACACACTCGATGGCCTGATGGAACAAGTCGAGGAGCCGGATGCTTTCCGCAACCCCGATGTGATCGTGCAGATCGCCATGGATATGGCGCATGCGCATGAGAAAGGAATCATCCATCGAGACTTGAAACCGGAGAACGTGCACATCGGTGATGACGGCCTCGTCCGTATTTTCGACTACGGTCTCGCCGCGGAAGCGGACGTCGAGAATCGCACGCGTCTTACGATGTCGAACACGGTCATGGGCACGCCGAAATACATGGCTCCGGAGCAGAGTGTGTCCCCCCATGCCGCCACCGAGAAAGCTGATGTCTACAGTTTGGGATGCATCATCTGCGAAATGTACACACGGCACACGCCCTACGTCGCAGAGTCCGCGGTGCAGCTGATATCGATGCATTCGAATAACAGTTACCAACCGGATCTCACTGCCATTCCCGATCCCGACATCAGAGAGTTTGTCGCCCGCATGCTGACGAAAGTGACGAGCAAGGATGATTTGGCGAATGCTCGCAAGCGGCCCTCCATGCAGCAAGTCGCTCAATTTTTCTGGGAGCGGAGCTCCTACAAGAGACGTGTTGCCGGTTCCTACAATGAATTTTCCGGCATGCCAGTGGAGAAGAGAAAATTGCGTACGGTCGAAAGCCTTCCGGCAACCGAGGAAGGAGATCTTGCTATTCCTGCTGTTCAAAATAAAGGGGATGCGATGAAAACCTACTACGACTCGTATCCTGAGATGAAAGGACCGGCGCGATACCAGAGATATACCCGGGGACAATCATTCAAGATTATGGGTGGGGTGGCAGGCGCATTGGCTGCTACCACACTCGCGATTGCAACTGGTGTTCACTATCTTAAGAAAGAAAAAGATGACTCCGGTCCTATTACAACAGTTCCAGCAGTTGCAGAAATTGAGGAGCCAAAAGTTTCCGAAATGCATATGCAATTCCAGGAATCCGGAGAATTAAATTCTCTCGCCATTGTTCATTCGGAAAGAAAGAATCCTTTCGTAGTGTTCGGAAGGGATGGAATAACCGTATGGTCAAATGGAAAGCCGACTCTTGAACTCTTTACCTGTCGCTCCAGGGGAATCGCTCAACTCCTGAACCAACCCGGTACCGAAAAGCTTCCGGGATGGTTGCAGGAAGATATCGCTAAACCATTAATATTCAGCTATCCCAATGACGCCGGGATGTGTTTTATATCCACGTTGCATATTGGTTTCTTCATGCGCAGCAGTTCGGGAAAATTGATGTATTTCGCGGGTCCCCAGAACAACGGTCTCCGAGAGAATGGCGAGACCTTCTTTGAAGATCCTGCTGGAAACAAAATATCACTGGGGAAAGGTATCGAATTTGGCGGGTCGTTCGAAGACTTCTGGCAACATCCCGAAATTGTTTCTCACGTGAAAAATTTTGATAACACTCAGTGGGACAAATCGGATCCCATTCCAGACACGCACCCCTTTCGTGATGCTTTTCCGAAGGATACAGTACTCAAAGGGAAGACATATGCTCAGCAGCTATTCGCTGCATGGAAAAAGAAGGTAGAGGAACTTGAATCAGAAGCTAAAACATCCCCGCAATCTCCCGTGCTCGCTCCCGATGAACAGAGTGCCGCACGCCAGAAAACAGGCGCAAGCGTGAACCAGGAATAAGGGACTTCATGAGGTGGGCATCCGAGACGGGTGTCATACGGTCTTCCGTGCCCCAGAAAATGTCCGTTGGTACATCGATGCTCGGGAGCAGGTCGCGCAGGTCTTCCGCTGTCACGCGCATCAAGGTATCACGCATGATAGGGCTCGCTTTTTCGTAGTCATGCACGCGGACGAGCTTGTAGAGGAATTTCTTCCCGAGCGGTTGCAGCGCTCGGAGGCCCGGGATTGTGAGGAAGAATTTTCCGGTCTTTGCGAGCATCAGGCCTAGCATTCTTTTGAAGTGCCGTGGGTGGCGGATCCCCGCGGACGAGCAGAGGATGAGCCGCTTGATGCGCAAGTTTTTAGTTTTTGGTTTTTGGTTTTTGGTTTCCTTACTAAGGAGTTTAATCAAAATTCTTCCTCCATGAGAGTGACCAAGGAGGATCAGTTCCCGGTCGAGGAGATTATTGTTGCGGAGGTACTGGACGAACCAGTCGGCGTAATCATCCGTCGTCCACGGTCGAGATGGTTCCGGCTCACTGCCAAATCCCGGCAGGTCGGGCGTGAAGATCTCGATATCTTTGGCCGTGTGTTTCAGGGCAGTTCGCAGCTCCGTGAAGGACTCTTTGGAGCCCCCCCACCCATGGAGACAAACAAGAGCCGGATTTTTTTGAGAATGATGAGAGAACATAGAGGGTTGAACCAGTGGCTTTCGCCACGGTTCACGGCAAGCCATGGAGACAAACGAGCACCGGATTCATACAATAGGCTTTGGAACACCAGATGTGGTCGAACCAGTCGCTTCGCGACGGTTCATGGCGTCGCCATGCAAACAAACGAGGACGGGTTTCATGCGCGGAGGAGTATAGCGGCCATTTCATTGACAGGTGGGTTCTTTGTCTTTAAAACACTTCCCCATGTCTAATAATCATCTCGAAGGCGAAACAGAGGCACCGGTGAGACGGAGGCTCGCGACGTTCCAGGAGCGTCTCCAAAAACGTCGAGACGAACTCAAGAGGAGATGGACCAATCGAGCAGTTTGCTGACGGGCGTGACAGCATCTGGAGACCTTATTGATCACGCACTAGATGAGGTCAATACGACCGTGAATGCGGGAATTGAAGAGAATCAATCTAAGGAGCTACAGAGACTCGATGATGCAATCGCTCGGATTCGAGAAGGATCGTATGGGGTTTGTGAAGGGTGCGGACAGAAGATTTCTATCGAGCGATTGAACGCTCTCTCTTCAGTGACGACCTGTATCGCGTGTGCCCGGGATCGTGAGCGTTCAGGAGTCCAGCGTGTGATGGAGCAGTCTTCGAGGGGCGAGGAATCGTAAATGCGCCGGATATCACTCATAAAAAATGGTAGTACACATCCTCATTCTGCTTATCTCGTGGGTGACGGAGGTTCATATCTCTTCTGTGAGGCGTATGACAGCGCTTGAACGAGCCAAAATTATGGACAATTTGTCCTTTTAATCGCATAATGAAAAAGCGCGTTCCTTTACACCACTAGAAAGGAGGTGAACGTATGGCAGCAATCGTCTATCCGTTCCACGTCAGCGAGCGTATCGTCTTTGAGGAAATCTACTTCCCGAAGCGAGCGGCCTACTACGGCACGATTTTCACAGCGCTACTTAAAGGTCATGATGAGGACACTGTGAGGACGTATCTTCGCAGAAATGCCAAGTCTCTTCTGGAGGAATTGCGGGAGTTCTCCGTTATTCTCGAT
>JACPYA010000047.1 GCA_016196295.1 Candidatus Peregrinibacteria bacterium
GAAGCGATGGCACGAAGGCTCAAACCTTGCGCCAAACCTCTGCTGAGCTCCTCCCGCTCAGCAAGGGAGAGATGAGAGTAGTGATCCATACACCAGAGGGTAGGGAAACCTCAGGTGTTGCACTTGGTTCTTGAACGGGCGCGTTTAAACCAAGGATAATGACCAATTACTTTTTCGATGCATCAAACGCGTACACAGCTCGTCCCACGCGAGTGAAATATGGCATCTTCTGCAGGTTCAGGGAGATGGTCCCGACCTTCACCGTGCGCTGCTTGCCGACCTCCGCGATGATCTCCTTCTTGCTGAGAGGTCCCTTCTCCTTGAGGATGCGCTCGATAACATCGGCCACCGTGCCCGGCTCGTAGCCCCATTCCTTGAGGGCATAGAGGCCGCGACCGACCAGGACGAACTGCGGATAGCGGATGAGCTCGTTGTGGACGGCCTGGACCGTGACGTTCTTGTGGTCGAACTTCGCTTCGCGGATGCGGTTGGCGATCTCCATGAAGTGGAGCGGCTCGCCGGATTTCTTGAGGATGATCTCGACTTTGTCGCGGATGCTGCGGGGGCGGACGAAACGCCACTCCGTGAGACCCCAGCCTTCGTCGATGGCGCGCAGCCTCTCGTCGATCCTCAGGCAGCTTGCGATCAATTCCGCGCTCGGGACGCGATCTTTGAAGAGGTTCATCGCTTGGATCGCGGAAATCAGTTCCTCCTGCTGCATGCAGGTCTTCCGCTTGCGGAGGATCTTCACGATGTTATCGACGATAAGGGTGATGTCTTCTGCAGCGAGGGATGTCAGTCTCCAGAACGGCACGAAGGTGACCGAGCGGCCGGTCGAACTCATCTCCGTATCGATCGAGAAGGAGAGGCGAAGCACCGCGCCGTCGGCGAGCGTGCTTCCCTGGATGCGCTTGAGGACCAAGCTCACGAGTTCGTCCTCCGGCATCACGCCGCCGTGTGCACGCAGCAACGTCTTTGCAATGTCATTGACCTCGTCGAGGCGCGTCGTGCGCACCGTGCGCTTCAACTTCGACAGCGCGATGCTCTCGATTTGACGAATACGCTCGCGGGTGACCTTGAAGTGCTTGCCGATTTTCTCCAGTGTTTGCTTTTGCTGTCCAAAGAGTGCGAAACGCTTCTTGATGACCGCGACTTCTTTCTCCGTAAGGACGAGGAAAAGATTATTGAGCAACTCTTGCAGGTTTAAGGCGAGCGTTTGCGATGACGCTTGCTGCTGGGAAGAAGAAGATGCAGGAGTAGACACAGGCATAATTCGGAAGGAAAGAACAACCCTCGTTCTACCAGAA
>JACPYA010000053.1 GCA_016196295.1 Candidatus Peregrinibacteria bacterium
AGTCAGAAAAGCGGCGAATAGTGTCGTTGCGAACATTGCCGAGGGATTCGGGCGATCCACGTCGCCGGATAAGTCTAATAAATACACGATTGCGCGTGGAGAATGCACAGAGGTTCATGCATTCATTCTCATCGCGGTTCGTTTAGGATTCACAACACAGGAAGACGCTGCAAGAGCCGTTTTGCTGAGTACCGAAGTCGGAAGAATGTTGAGCGGGCTCATTAGCAAATATTCGTCCTAGCCCAAGCCCAAACCCTAGCCCTTTTTACATTCCAATCTTTTTTTGCAGAATTTCATTCACGATCTTCGGATTCGCCTGTCCCTTCGATTCCTTCATCACCCAGCCAACGATGGCACCGAGAGCTGCTGCCTTGCCCTTCTTATACGACTCGATGGCTTCGGGGTTTTTCGCGATCGCTTGCTCGACGAGCGTCTCGATCGCTCCGGTATCGGAAATCTGCTGCATGCCCTTCTCCTTGATGATCGCGGCGGCGGTCTTGCCGGTCACGACCATCTCCTCCAGCACTTCTTTCGCGGCATTGCCCGAGATCGTCCCGTCCTCGATGAACGACACGAGATCGACGATCGCCTTGCGGTCCGGTCCCCCTGCGATCTGCTTCCCATGCGCATTCAGGAACCCCAGCAGTTGCGTCAGCACGATGCTCGACGCGCGCTTGGCATCCTTCGTCTTTGCATAGACCGCTTCAAATGCTTCGCAGAGTGCAGGTTGATCGACCAGCAGCAGCGCCTCCGCCGGCGTGAGCTTAAGGTCCAGGTACTTCTTCTTCAGTTCCTGCGGCAGCATCGGCAGATCTTTCTCGAGTTCCACGATCAATTCCTTCGGGAGATCTAACGGTGGAATATCCGGTTCCGGAAAGTAACGGTAATCGTCCGCGGTTTCTTTCTCGCGGAGCAGCCTCGTCTTTCCCTCGTCATCCATCCACCCGACGGTGATGTTTCCCTTCAGCGGTCCCTTGTCCTCCTCCCACTGCTTTCGAAGTCTTTTCTCCTCGTACTCCAACGCTCGCTCGAGTGCCTTGAACGAGTTGAGGTTTTTAATCTCGCTTCGGGGATTCAGCTTCGTGTCTCCTTTTTCCCGCAGCGAGATGGACGCGTCGAAGCGCATCATGCCCTTGAACATGTCCGCCTCGGAGGCATCCACGGCGATCAATATCCGTCGCAGCTCCTGTGCGAAGGCGACCGCTTCCTCTTTCGATCGCAGATCCGGTTCCGTCACGATCTCCATCAGCGGTGTGCCCGCGCGGTTGTAGTCGCAGAGCGTTTTGCCCGCCCGGTGCGTCAATTTTCCCGCGTCGTTCTCCATGTGCAGGCGCGTGATGTGGCAGCGACGGCCCCCATCCCCGGCCCCTCCCCCGTGCGCGGTGGAGGGGAGCTCGTATTCAACAAGCCCCTTCGAGGCCAATGGAAAATCGTATTGGGAGATCTGAAAGCCCGCGGGGAGATCCGGATAGAAATAGTGCTTGCGATCGAAATGATTTTTCCGGTTCAGCGTGCACTTGAGCGCGAGCGATGCTTTGATGGCCTTCATGATCGCCTCGCGATTGGGAACCGGCAGCGTCCCCGGGTGACCCATGCAGATGGGGCAGACAGTCGTGTTCGGCGCTTTGCCGAACGCATCGTTATCGCACCCGCAGAAGAGCTTCGTCTTCGTGTTCATCTGCGCATGGACCTCCAACCCGATGATTGCTTCTAATTGTGGAGACATAGATCGTTCATTGTAGGCCGACTTGTCCGGCGTAGTCCGCCTTAGGCGGGCGAAGTCGGATGATTGCTTCTAGCTCAACAGGGAAAAGATACAAGATACTAGAAACAAGAGACAACCATCTTTTAGGCAGCTTTCTTGGAGGTTTGAAGCTGCTTCTGTTGAAAGTTGCGCAACATGGCACTGAAAATGCGTACAATTGCCTGGGCTTCCTCCAGTAGAAATGTGCGTTCAGTTTCAAGAGCAGTATTTTTATTGAGCTCGAGTAGACGAAACCAGAATATGCATTCTTTAGCCTCTCGTCTGCTCGTCTTAAGTTTCATGGAAAAATCCTTTTTGCCTAATGCATCGTTGGCTTCGACATAATTTGCTCCGACAGATGCCGTGCATCGAGCCAATTGTCTTACATGCTCAATGTTGATGATTGTTCGAGGAAGTTTTGATAGAAAATTTCGGGATCGCTCTGCGAACTTGAATGTTCGCTCTTCCAAATCGTAGATTCGCTGCTGAGGAACTGCACTGCCCATAAGCAGAAAACCGTAGCAGCATTCAGTTCCAATCGCAATATCTCATTTTGTTTCTTGCGTCTCGTTCCTTGTATCTTTTTTCCGGTAATCCACAATCAAAATCCCATCCAGGTGATCCACCTCATGCTGCACGACGCGTGCAGCGAAGTCCGTGAGTTTTCGTTCCTGTTTTTTCCCTGCGGGATCCATATATCCCACGATGATTTCCTTTGACCGCGTGATGTCGAGCCAGACCCCCGGGAGACTCAAGCATCCTTCTTGATCGACGTACGTCTCGTCGCTCTTCCATGTGATCTCTGGATTAATGAGCGGCGCCACGCCGGTATCCAGGAGGGCCAG
>JACPYA010000057.1 GCA_016196295.1 Candidatus Peregrinibacteria bacterium
CTCGGGCCGACGCCGATCGAAACGGAAAGCGCCGTTTTATCGAGAATTTTCTTCTGTAGTCGCTTCGCCCATGTGATGGGATCTTTCGGCATACCTCCCGGTACGCTCACGAGCTCCAAAAACCACTCATCCACGGACATCTGTTCCAGCATCGGCCCTTCATCTTCCAGAATTTTCTCAATTTCACGAGAGGCAATGGCCGTCTCGCGAAAGTCCGCCGGCATGCGGATGGCATGGGGGACGAACACCAAGGCTTCTTTCAACGGCATACCGGTTTTCACACCCAAGGCTTTCGCTTCGTAACTTGCGGCGATGACACAACCGCCTCCCATGCCCAGTGCAAGCAGAGGTTTTCCTCGCAGGCGAGGATCTTTGCGAACCAAAACGGACGCGAAAAAAGAGTCAGCATCAATGTGTGCAATCATGATCCAAAGGGAAACGCAGACGCCGATTGCAATCGGCGTCTGCTTAATATTTGCGAATCACCCCGCGAACGACACCTGCTACCTGCAGCTCTTCGCGCGCATGCAATTCGGGGTAATTCTTGTTCTCGGCCTGGAAGTAGTACTTGCCTTCTTTGTTCCTCTTCAGGCGTTTCAACGTGAACTCTTCATCGAGCACGCCGACGACGACATCATCGGTACGTGGTGTGGCTCCACGCTCCACAACGACGAGGTCGCCTTCATTGATCCCTGCCTCGATCATGCTGTCACCGCGCACGCGCAGCAAGAATGTTGCCGTTCGGTCACGCACGAGATACTGCTCCAGCGTCACCATTTCCTCCGCTTGCTCTTCCACGGGAGCGGCAAACCCTGCGGAGATGGGACCGAAGAGCGGGAGCGTCATCGGCAGGAAGGAACTGTCCTTCGCGGACGAACGCTCGAGGATTTTGATGCGACCTTTGGGGTCTTTCTGGAGTTGCCTCTCCCGCACGAGAACATTCACCACCTTTGCCACCGCGTTTTTACTGCGCACACCGAATGCGAGCGCGAGATCCGCAAGCGACGGCGAGTAGCCACGCTTCTGCTGGAACTCTTTGATCTGCTTTAAAACGGCTTGCTGATGAGCGGTGAGCTGGGGCATAGAATGAAGGGGTAAATTCGTACACCAATATAGGTGGACGAATGTTCACTGTCAAGAACATTGCATTTTTTTGACAGGGTGTGGCGAAAAAATTGATTTCCATCGCACCCAAGAATGGGTGCTCTGGTTTTTCTATTGTAATGATTTCAAACGCTCTTCGATCTTCTTTAGCTTATCTTTGGTCGTCTCCAGCTTCTCCTTCTCCATTGCGATCACGTTCTCCGGCGCATTCGAAACGAATTGCTTGTTTCCGAGCTTCGCTTCGATCCCACCGAGGAATTTTTGAAGCTCTCCCCTCTCCTTCTCCAAGTTTTTCACCTCTTTTTCCACATCAATCAATCCTTCCAAGGACAGATACACCTCCGCATCCTTTAAAAACTCACTCGTGACGTTCTTCTGTTTGCCCGCTTTGCTCGTGATCTCTAGTTTTTCAACTTTTCCCATCCGTTCGATGTGCTCCCGCTGCGTCTCCAGCAGTTCGGCATGTTTTTTACTCACAATAGTCACACGTACCTTCTTCCCCGGCTCCACATTTTGATCCACCCGGAGCTTGCGGATGGCCTGGATGGTCGAAATGAGCATCAGGAATTGCTGTTCGCTCCCGGGATCCTTCAGCTCGTTCTTCACAGTGGGCCATTCCTGCGAGATGAGCATGCCTGCGGCCGCCTTTTTCACGTGCGACCAGAGTTCCTCCGTCACAAATGGACAGTACGGGTGCAGCATCACGAGGATTTTTCGAAGAATATGCACGAGAACCGCAATATTCGCATTGCCCTTGCTCAGTTCCAGGTACCAATCGCAGAAATCGTCCCAGACAAAGCTGTACATGGTCTCTCCTGCCTCGCTCAGTCGGTATTCTTCCAGGTCCTTCGTCACTTTTTCCATGATCGTCTGGAGGCGCGAGAGCATCGCCCGGTCGGCAAGGGACAATTGTGATGCCTCAGGCAGCTTCGTGATCGTGTGGGGATCCGCTTTTTCTTCCTCGCACTGCATCAGCACAAACCGCGAGGCATTC
>JACPYA010000058.1 GCA_016196295.1 Candidatus Peregrinibacteria bacterium
AAGATGTACGAAGGAAAAGTGACATTTGCAAAGATGAACGTCGACGAGAACATGGATGTCCCGGGCAGGTACAACGTCATGAGCATCCCCACGTTCATCATCTTCAAAGGTGGTGCAGTGGCATCGCAGTTTGTCGGCGCCAGGTCGAAGGCGGACATGCAGAAGCAGATTGACGCAACACTCTGAGCGCATGGGTTACTTCTTCCCGATCCTCGGCATCATCGCATCGGTGCTCATGCTGAAATACCGCGAACAGTTGGGAAATTTCATGGGTGAAGCGGACTGGATGCGGTACGTAGGAGGCGTCTACAACTTCGTCATCGTCCTCGCCATCTTCGTCTTCTTCTGGAGCATTGCGAGCCTGACGGGCACAACGGAATATTTGTTCAAACCGTTCCTCTATTTGCTGCCGGGAGGAGTGCGAAATAGCGGAGAGCAGTTGCCGGGGGTGCAGTAATGATAGGAGCTAGCTTTCAGCTTTCAGCTTCTTTATGCTGATGCGGCTTCCTTCAATTTCACGGTGCCGTAGCCAAGCAGTAAGGCAGGGGTCTGCAAAACCCCCATACGCGGGTGCAATTCTCGCCGGCACCTCCATTCGACTCGCCCCTCGACAAGCTCGGGGCTCGCTCATGGTTTCGGCCCCTTTGGGGCGCAGCCGTTCGATTTCGGGTGCCTGTATTTAGAAGAGTTTGGGAAGTTTGAATTTCTTCATCCGTGTTTTCTCCAAGGAATATGTTCCATTGAGTTGTCTGAACTTCCCTCTGCAATCTGTGAAGGGTGTCATTCTTCTGCAAAGAATCCAGGCAGAGAGCCACCGTTCTGCTGATTGGAAACTCTGGAATCCCTGAATGGTTTTCAGTCTGCCGTTGATCTGCTTGTTGAAGCTCTCGATGAGGTTCGTGGTTTTCGGACATCCATTGTGAAACAAGTTTTCCGCTTTCACATAGCCTGTGAGCAGATCGCTGTAGTGGAAAATATGTTGGAGCGTTGCGATCTTCATCGGGTCATCGTAGTGCCGTGGCGCTCTCCAGCGGATGTGGCGTTCGAGGTTCGCTTGTCCCAGGTACGGGAGATCGAAGATCTTCTCTTCCAGATCTTCGACGAATGCTCTGTAGGTTTCCTCGCTACGCACTTTCAGAGTCCTCCGGATATTCTCGAGGAAGTGCACATGGCAGAGCTGCACGATGACACCGGGGTAGACTGCTCTCGCCGCCATGCGGATGGATTCGTTGTCATCGCAGATCAGGGCAAGCAGTTCGTAGCCGGTGTTCTTGAGCTTCGTGAAGAATTGCAGCAGCGCCTGGTAGTTCTCTGAGGGTGCGAGCATGCAGATCGGAATGTCATGCGTGAGGTAATCGATGCCGTAGATGAAGGGAATCTTTCTCTCGTAGCCCTTCACCGCGACGAACTTCCCATCGACCACCAGGAAGCCGCAGAACCTCTTGGGATTGCAGTAGCTGAGTGTGACATCGTTGTTGTGCGGCAGGGCATGAAGTTCTGCAACGATGCGCCTGTAGGCTGTATCAATGCCTTTGCCGATGTCCATCGCGACGGTGCGAATGCTCGCACCCTTGAGATGCGACAAAAGAACAGGCTGCTGCTTGCGGCGATGATCGATGGAGAAACTCTTGCAGCAGTCGTTGCAGAAGTGACGTTTCAGACCATTCCGGGACCCTTTTCGTTTCGTGCTGCAACTGCCGCAATGCGGACATGCAGGATGGCCTGGTGAAGCGTTTTTTTCGGAGTCGACATGTTCAATGAGGGGAAAGTGGCTTCATCTTGTCACGATCTCATATTTTTAGGCACCCGAAATCGAACGCTCTCGTCCTCCATACCCTGTCACATTTGTTGTAGACTTTTTAGCCGTTCTTTCTCATTCTCTCACCCTCGGCCTCACCACTCTCGCGCTAATAGTGACAGCGCCTTGGCCAACATCTGCTCAATCACAGATCGATCTTTCACAGCAGATACTGGTCGCCAGTCACCGATCATGCCCCACATGTCAGCACCC
>JACPYA010000048.1 GCA_016196295.1 Candidatus Peregrinibacteria bacterium
CACTTTTCACTTTTCACTTTCCACTTTCCTCTCCTAACACCTCATCATTCATTCGACAACGCTTCCCACTCACATTTCTCCCACGTCGTATGCACATCATCCAGGAAGAAATCGGACTCCCGCAGTTTTCGGTCACCCAAGTGAAAAAGGGCGACACGTCGCATGCGATCTTCACGATCGCGCCGCTCCCGCCGGGGTACGGCATGACGCTCGGTAACGGCCTAAGGCGCGTGCTGCTCAGCAGCTTGCCGGGAGCCGCCGTCACGTCGCTTCGCGTCTCTGGCGTGCAGCACGAGTACACCGCCATCAAAGGCGTGCGCGAGTCCGTGCTCGATATCTCGTTGAACCTGAAGCTCCTGCGGCTTCGCAAGCACAGCAAAGATCCGGAAGTCCTCACGCTGGAGGCCAAGGGCCCGAAGAAGGTGACGGCCGCGGACATCAAGGCTTCGTCGGATATCGAGGTCCTCAATCCGGACCTGGAGCTCTTCAACCTCGAGAAGGGCGCTTCCATCGAGATGCAGCTGACGGTCGAGAAGGGAGTCGGCTTTGTCTCCGCCGCGGAGCGCAACAAGAAGCAGAACGAGCCGGGTCTCATCTATATCGATGCCATCTACGGACCGGTCATCAAAGTCCGCTTCGATGTCGAGGCTGCTCGCGTCGGTCAGCGCACCGATCTCGAGAAGCTCACCATGGACGTCCAGACCAACGGATCGCTGACGGCGGAAGAGAGCGTGCAATTCGCTTCGCAGCTCCTCCAGAGCTACTTCGGGTACTTCGCGAGCGAGAAGAAAGTCATCGAGCCGGAGTTCATCGCGGATTTCAGCCGCACGGTTCCCGAGCAGGTCGATGATGCGTCGCACGCGCCGGTGAAGGAGAGCTACACGCCGATCGAGATCCTCAACTTCTCGCCCCGCACGTTGAACGCCCTCATCAACGCGGGCGTCGGCAGCATCGAGCAGCTCACGAAGTGCACGGAAGCGACGCTCAGCAATTTCCGCGGCTTTGGCGCCAAAGCTCTCGACGAGGTGAAGAAGACGCTTGGCGAACGAGGATTGAAATTGGCTGAGGACAGCCTGGAAGGTTAGTGTTTCTCGTTTATTCGTTTTTAGTTTTTCGTTTCGCGACTTCTCCCTGATTTTCGAACCAAAAACGAAAAACCAAGAAACCAGCAAACGAGTTGATCCCCAAGCCAAAAACCTCTACCCTTGAGCTCCCCAAATGCGCCATCGTCACTCCCGCCTCCGGCTCCGCCAGAAACCCGCTCACGCGAGGCTGATGAAGCGCAACCTCGTGACGTCCATGATCCTCTACGAGCGCGTGCGCACGACGAAGAAGCGCGCGGAGGTGATGCAGCCCATGATCGATAAACTGATCACCGTCGCGAAGAAACATCCCCCGCACCTCGCGATTCGTTCCATCAATCAGGTTCTGACGGACAAGAATGCCAGCCGCAAGGTGATGGAGATTTTGATCAAGCGCTACGCAGACAGGCCGTCCGGCCTCACGCGCATCGTGCCTGTCGGGAGCCGCAAAGGCGACGGGGCTGAGTTGGTGGATTTTATGTTTGTAGAGGGTAAGCCTGTGGAAAGTGCCAAGGACGAAGTGCCAAGTGCGAAGGAAAAGACCAAAGTTTCCAAGAAGTCGAAATGAAAACATCTGTTCCTCCGACACCGGCCGCGACGTGGCACCTGATCGACGCCTCTGGGAAGTCGCTCGGGCGCGTCGCGTCGCGCGTGGCGTTGATCCTCAAGGGCAAACACCAAGCGACGTACAGTCCGCACAAGCCTTCGCTCGATCACGTCATCATCATGAACGTGGAGCAGCTCCACTTCTCCACGGCAAAGCTGGGGCGCAAGACATACCACACGCACTCCGGGTATCTCGGCAGCATGAAGACGATCCCGCTCGCCAAGCTCTTCGACGAAAAGCCGGAGGAGGTGATGCGTCGCGCCATCCGCGGGATGCTCCCGTACAACCGTCTCCGCCCGGGTATGCTGAAGCGCTTGCACGTCGTCAAAGGGACCGATCACCCCTACGCTCCGCAGAAGCCCGTTTCCCTCTCCCTCTGATCCCATGGCGCACTCTTCTCAGTACTTCAACAGCGTCGGCATACGGCTTCGCGGCCGGTTTGCCTTGATGTTGTTCTCTTCTTACTGTTTTTCAGCGCTGCGATCCCGCTGCGCCGCTATTCATCTCTCATAAGGCATGGCTCATTCATCGCAATATTTTGGCTCAGTTGGCAAAAGAAAGACTTCCATCGCGCGCGTGAAGATGTTTCAGGGGGGCTCCGGCGAGGTGATCGTGAACGGACTCAAAATCAAAGAATACTTCCACGGCGTGGAGATCGAAAACGCACTCGCACCGCTGACGCTCACTGCCCAGAAGAGCGTCGTCGATGTGGAGGCCAAGATCGTGGGAGGCGGAAAAGTCTCGCAGTCCGATGCTCTGAGACATGGGATTTCCCGAGCATTGCTGCTCCTCAGCCCCGACTTCCGTCACGACCTGAAACGAGCGGGGTTCCTGCGCCGCGATGCGAGGATTAAGGAACGGAAGAAACCGGGATTGAAGCGCGCGCGAAGAGCACCGCAGTTCTCGAAACGCTAGAAAAGTTCCAAGTACCAAGTGCCAAGTTTAAAGTGCCGGCTTTTTGGACTTGGCACTTGGTACTTTGCACTTCGTTTACGCGGCGATGCTGATGCTCATCTTCACGTAATACAAGCTCTTGCCATCCTCCGTATCGAGGATGAACTTCGCGTCGAGCTCGCTTAATTGCATGATGGTCTGGCACATCTTGAGGAGCATCGACGGGGGGATGCCGATCCCTGCCTCCAAACACGTGGCACACAAGCCGGCTGCGTCCTTGGAGCGCAGGTAACGCTCGCCCTGTTCGACGATCACGTTGTAGAGACTCTCTTGAACATTCACCACAAAGCGCTCGATATAGGGCTCGAGGTCATCGACGGGGATTTCGTGAACTTCCGGGAGCGCCTCGAGGATGTCGAGGTCACTGTGGATCGCATGAGCTATGCAGGCGTCGATGGACATTGTTTGTTTGGGTATGTTTTGTAAATCTCCCCATGATAGCAGAAACCCATCGCTTTGTACAGAGTGTTCCATCTGCGGTGCGCTTGTTCTGACGCTCCAGGTGATCCTTCGTTTCGCCTAAAAGCACCTTTTTTGGGAGTTTTTCGGGCATTCCAGAAACTGAGCCGATCGCTTGCGCTTCCGGCGCTTGCGTTGCAGACTTTTTCACGTCCTGGAGCGCGTCCGCTCCAGCACGTCGCCCGCGAGCGACGTGCCTCCGCCACTTCTCTTCGTTTCCACGAAGATGAACGGCATCAATGCTTCGCATCCATATGAAATCCCCGTCTGGGGCACCGCGTTCTCGAGTGTCCTTTTTTACCATACCCGGCGCAGGATCCGCCGCGTGTTTCATGTGCACGAGGATGGAACGCGCGAATTGCTCTTTCAGGAGCTCTTTTGTCATGCTGTCACCTACGCACGACAAGAATTCTTTTCAAACGATGCGGAGCATCGCATTGCGTGGATGATTCTTTGGGAGCGGCGACTCTATAGGCGCTGGGTTAGCCAAAGTTTCCGGCGACATAATCCCTCGTGAGCGATAGTTTGGGGGATTCGAATACGTCCTTCGTCCGTCCCCACTCGATGAGCTCCCCGGCGTGGAAGAATGCGAGATGGTCGGAGATCCGACGTGCCTGGTGCAAATTGTGCGTGACGATCACGATCGTGTATTTGGTTTTGAGCTTCAGGAGCGTTTGCTCAATGTGATTGGTCGAGATCGGGTCGAGCTCCGAACACGGCTCATCCAGGAGGAGGATCTCCGGCTTTACGGCGATGGCTCGTGCGATGCAGAGACGCTGCTGCTGGCCGCCGGACAGCCGGTAGGCGGAGAGGTCGAGGCGATGTTTCACCTCGTCCCAGAGAGCGGCGTCCTTCAGAGCCTCCACCACGGCCATGTCTACGGGATGTTTACTCCATTCGATTTCTTCGCCGGTCCGTCTTTTGCCCCACTGCAGCAGTCCGCCTCCGGGTTTTTTGTGCCCCCGGATCTCCAGTCCATAGGCGACATTCTCATAAATCGATTTCGGAAAGGGCGCCGGATTTTGGAAGACCATCCCCACTTTCGACCGCAGCGCGATGACATCCGTGTCTTTCGTGAGAATATTCGGATTCCCATTCATCTGGATCTCCCCTTCGGCTCTCGCATACGAGACCGTGTCGATCATGCGGTTGAAGCAGCGCAGGAAGGTGGATTTGCCGCTGCCGGATGCCCCGATGAACGCGGTGATTTCATGTTTCACGATGGGCAACGTCACGCCCTTCAAGGCATGGAAGGGTCCATACCAGACGTGGACGTCTCTGGAGTCGATTACTGTCGTGGACATATAAGGAGAATACAGGGGAATTTTTAATTTTGAATTTATCATTTTTAATGAATTTTCATTGAATCAATCCGACTTCGTCCCGCAAGTGCGGGACTACGCCG
>JACPYA010000049.1 GCA_016196295.1 Candidatus Peregrinibacteria bacterium
CAAATGGACGAGCTTAAGCCCACTCGGGCTCAGCGGGGAAGTGTAACGGAGGGGGCAATTCTCCGTTGAATGGAGCGACACGTGACTCTTTAGGCGCTTGCGAACGCATGAGCGCCTTGGGTAGGATCCCCGAGATCCGCCCAAAAAAGAAGAGAGGGCGCGGTCATCTCGTATACGTTCTTTCACAATTCGGCCCCGCCCTATCAATTCATTTTGACATAGTGGCGGTTAAAACCACCCTCCCAATCTTTTCGACAAGATAGGGCGGGGCTTGCGTGTATATCTGGAATCGATGATGCACTCTCATAGATGGGGATGATTCATCACCGTCTATAAGATAAGGTATCTGCTCTGATCGTGACACCTCTTTATAGTTAAGGAGAAGAGTGGCCCCGCACATGCGGGAACACTCATCTCGCCACGAGAGAAGAACCGAAGCGTTTCGTTTCCACCCCACAGTCATTCAACCTCCACCTCGTTTTTATTTCCTCATTTCCTAACCTTTATGGACATTTCTCGTTTGAAGAAAGTCCTTGCAGGAATTTCCGTTGCAGCCGTGACGCTGACCCAAGTGGGCACAGCGATCGCCGCATACAGCGATGTTCCTGGAGGCGTCTGGTACGAGGAAGCCGTCGAAGCATTCTTGGATGCCGGCTATCTCGATGCCACACAACCGCGCTTCCGCGGTGGCGACACAGCCAACCGCGCGGAGTTCGTGAAGCTCGTTGTCGAGCTCAATGGCGGAATCCTCTCCACGCCGCCGGCGGTTCCAAGCTTCGATGACGTTGCAACGTCAGCTTGGTATTACGGCTACATGGAAGAAGCCGCCAGAGAAGGATGGGTCAAGGGTGACAGCAACTGCTACGGCAGCCACCCCTGCCGCGCCCGTCCAGGCTCCAACATCAACCGCGCTGAGGCCGGCGCTCTCATCGTCCGCGCCTTCGGGCTCGAGGCGACGGGTGACGCTCCCCAGTTCGTTGATAACCCAAGCGGACAGTGGTACACGGCCGACATTCAGACGGCTGCGGACAACTGCGTCCTCCAGGGTGATGACTCCACCGGACGCGTGCGCCCGGCGGACAACATGAACCGCGCAGAAATGGTGGTCATGCTCCATCGTGTCGATCAGGGTCTCGCCTACGGCGTGGACTGCGGCACCGAGGAGGAGCAAGGCGGAGCAGCAGGCATCACGGATGCCGTTGCGATGTCGTCCACCACGATCGAACTCGAGTTCAACGTCGCTCTCGATGTTGAGGCTGCCGAAGACACAGACCATTACTCCGTGACGGGTGCAGGCGAGCTCGACATCAGCTCGGCTGTCGTCACGAACGCCAATGGCGCCGCGGACCTCGTGGAACTCACGCTCGCTCAGGCTATGAGCGCGGGCGAGGAGTACACCGTCTCGGTCTCCGACCTCATGACGGAGGATGGCGACACGTTTTCCGATTCCGAATCCTTCAACGGTTACACAACGATCGTGAAGGGTGACGGCATCTTGGAAGGATCGGTCTCCGCGAGCAACCCGGTGGGTGATTCCGTCCCTCAGGGCGCCGTCGGAGTCGTTCTCCTTTCCATGGATCTCTCCGCTTCTTGCGATGACAGCATCACGATCGAAGACCTCACCCTGCTCCACGAAGGATTCGGCGCAGTCGGTGACATCAGCGGCGTGTACGCCGCCATCGACGGCGCTCGCGTGACACGCAAGCGCACAATCGATTCTGAAGATCAGACATCCGAGCTGCGCTTTTCCGCTCCGCTCGTGATCAACGCCTGTGACACGGTCACGGTCGATTTCGTCGCGGACTTCTCGTCCTCGGCCACGACCTCGGCTGAACACAACTTCGTCATTGAGCTCCCGTCGGATCTCATCAGCAACGCCAAGGAGGTCACGGGCAACTTCCCCCGCAGGGGCAACACCTTCCGCATCGCAGCAGTCGATAGCGGCATCGTCTCCATTTCGTACCGCACCGTTTCTCCGGATGAGGTCGAAGTCGGCGACAAGGGCGTCGTCATCGGCAAGTTCGAGATCTCCACGGACTCCACGGAAGATCAGACCTTCTATTCGATGACCTTCGAACAGAACAGTTCCGCTTCGGACGGCGACGTCACGAACATCGCGATCCGCCGCACGGACGGCACGGTTCTCACGAACACGGTGGCTCAGACGGTCGGTGACTTCGTCACGCTCGTCTTCGATCCTCCGTTCACGGTTCTCGAGGGTGACAAGATCACGCTCGAAATCATCGCCGACATCGCCGCGGGCGCAGGTGACACGATCATCATGCACTTCGAGGAATCCAGCGACATCTTCGCCGTCGGTTCCCTCTACGGCTACGGCGTGAACGGCCAGCTCTACGGCTCGCAGATCGCTCTGCCGACCGAGACGGCTTCCCTCCCGGACACCGTCACAATCGACGCCGGTGAGTTCACGGTCGAAATCAGCGGTCCTGCCCAGCAGAGCTACACCCGCGATGACAACGACGCGGTGCTCGCGAACATCATCTTCACGACGGGTGGCGAGAGAGTCGATATCAAAGACCTCTTCATCCTCGTGCAGGGCACGACCAGCTCCGGCTTCCGCTTGAGCTACAACAACGGAACCTCCACGGACAACATCCACGAAGTGCTCGAGGATGTTGAAATCCGCAACAAGGTGACGGGCCGCACGATCGACGGCGTCCGCTTGACGACGTCGTCGGACTTCGGTCAGTCCACCACGGGCTCCGGTACGTTCCAGGTCTACCGCTTCGATGACTTCATCGTGAACGGCAAGGAGACATGGGAGTTCCGCACCGATTTCATCGATAACGGATCCAGCGTGTCGCCGCGTTCCGGTGACCGCTTCCGCATCCACATCTGCGGCGAGCCGACCCACATCACGGGTGGCACCGCCAACACCACCGGATGTTCCTTCGGTGGCCTGATCACCTCTGCGACGACGTACCAAATGTCGGTCGAAGGCGTCAGCACGGGTGACCGCGTTCTCGATGTCCGCCCGCGCGGCAACATCGCCGGTAACTTCCACCGCATTGCCAACGCCAGCCTCACGGTTGCCGTGAAGGCGATCGGTACGGGAGACACGGCGGTTCAGAACGCCAAGAACGTCAACTTGCTCCGCTTCGAGGCTCGTGCCGGTGAAGCCGAAGATATCCTCTTCACAAAGGCTGTCTTCTCGGCCAAGTCGGGATCCCTCGTCAACGCCAACAACTACACCCTCTGGGTCGATAGCGACGGCGACGGAAAAGTTGATACGGTGCTTGAGGACGGCATTGCCTCTCAGAGCAGCCAAGTCACGTTCGCAGACCTTGCCGGCGGCGGATTCGTGGTTCCGAAGGAAGAGACCGTTATCTTCGAAGTCCACAGCGACATCTCCTCTTCGCTCACGAACAACGACCTCCTTCTGCAATTCGATACGGGTTCGACGATCCAAAACTCGTACCTCGAAGCAGAAGAACTCGATGACGGTTCCAGTCTCTCGGGCATTAATACCGATGCGACCTGTCAGCAGGACACAGACGCTACGGCAGAGGCCAACTGTGACATCACGGTCACCACGACTGAGTCGCAGCTCTGGAACTTGATTGCCCAGGGTGATCTCTTCGTCACGAAGGACTCCACTCCGGTCAAGTCTCGCCAGCTCCTTGGCGGAACTCTTGGAGAGGCCGTCCTCCGCTTGCAATTCCACGCGGAGAACGAGCCGATCGACGTCACCGACTTGCAACTTACCTCCTCCGGAGGCATTGCCGGCTCGGTTGATCGTCTCGAGCTCTACAAAGAAGGTGAGTCTACGTTCTTCGCTCTCGCCACCATCGGTGGATGCGGAAGCGACGCCGAGACCACCCTCAACAGCGGTGGAGGCAGCAACCACAACCAAACGGTTGTCAGCTTCTGTGCCAACATGGAGACGAGACAGCTCGTCGTTCCGGAAGGCTCTGATGTCGATGTCATTGTCCGCCCGCGCATGAAGAACGATGTGGGTGGCGCAACGAGCGCCGACGTCATCGGTCTCTTCGTCGATCACACGGCTGCCTCGAACAACTCCACCGGTACCGGCGCCATCCGCGCTCGCGGTGACGAGTCCAGCAACAACCTGACCGCAAACGATGGAGACACCTCCGGTGAAGGTGAAGTCTTCATAGGCACGGCTACGGCTACGACCAACAGCAGAATGGTCGGTAACCGCAACGAATCGGTCTTGGCGAAGATCATCTCGATCACGAACGCCAACCCGGATCCCAATGGAACGAACGTCCCGACCGGCACGTCGCCAGTCGGCCAGTTCAAGTTCTCGGCCGCCGCCCACACGAACTCGAAGAACGGTCTGAACGACGCGGTTCTCTCGGGTATCATCTTCAACGTCATCGCGACGAACGTCGGCATGAACGGTTCGGGCTTCCAGCTGTACAACAAGGCCGACTCGACGACGAAGCAGCAATGCCACACGTTCGAGGAGAACGCCTCTACGGACCAGATCATGGGCGCCAGCCGCGCTTCGGGTTCGTTCGTTGTCGTCTGTCGCCATCTCGACACGGCCGCGATTAACACGGAGATCGATCAGGGATCCGACCTCACCCTCGTTCTCGAAGGTGTCGTCAATAACGCCCAGGTCAGCTCCACGGCTGCTTCGACGCTCCAGGTTTCGTTCCAGAACTTCACGACGCTGAGCCAAAAGATCTTCGGTCACATTGTCTCAACGCGCTCTCGTGTCGAATGGGTAGACAAGGACACAGCGAGCACTTCGTTCTTCTGGATTGAGTACCCAGAGACGGTCATCAAGTCCACCAGCTACCAGAGCTAATTCGGTTCTTGTAAGCCACGGACATTGGTTCGTTACCAACCAAAAACCCTCCGTCCCGCACTTGCGGGACCGGAGGGTTTTTTGGAAGGGAGGATTTGTATTTCAAGAGCACCGGATTTTGAAGTGGTTATTCTTGATCTTGAAACACGTTATCGATGATTGTTTGTCGTTTTGAATGCCCTCACCCCTAACCCCTCTCCCGCAACGGGAGAGGGGGATTTTTTTGCGGAAGAGAATGACCAAAGTTACACAAAGGACAAATAATAATGCCAAAAATCAGGAATCAATGACCGGTCATTGGGATTTTGGTCGGGTGAATTACCTGTCTTTTGCCCGCCCGTCCGAAGCTCCGAAGAGCGAAGGCGGGTCGTTTCGGTGATTATCCAAAGAGCTTTCTCTTCGCGCGGAGCAACCCCCCGGCGGCGCGTCGCAGCACGATCCTCTGCTCTTTCGGGTATTCGACCAGAGAACCTCCAAATTTGTCCTTAAACGCGCTGATCCCCGTCCAAGGGTGCTCGGGGTCCGCCGAGGGGGGAGCGACCCCTAAGAGGTCATAGGAATGGCATCCTTGGCCTTTGCAGAAGCGCATCGCCTCCCACTGGAGCAGGTAGGGGCCCATGAGGGCCCGGTGGGCGTAGGACGAGGCTCCGTAGTAGTAGATGGCAGTCCCATTCCAGATGATCCCGATGAGGCCAGCGATAGGACCTCCACCCCCAGCCCCTCCTCCGGGGGAGGAGGGGAGGTAAGCAAGCAGCAAGAATGAATGTGGAAGTTCTTTCAAGAATGCTTTGTAGTGACTGAGGGGAAGCCCTGTGAATTTATCGCGATCGGTCGTCCCCTTCACGAGGCTGAAAAATGCAGATGCATCTTCCGAGTGGGCGATGCGCACGCCGTGCTTCTCCGCCACGGTGATGTTGTAGCGCCCCTTCGGTTTCATCTGCGCGAGGATCTCTTCTTCGGATTTCGTGAGATCGATGATGCGGGTGGCTTCGGGTTGCTCGTGGCGGGACGAAGTGGAAAGTGGAAAGTGGAAAGTGGAAAGTGGAAAATGCAAAGTGGAAAGTGGCTGTAGTGGAGAGAGAAACAGGCTTATACACTTGTCCTTTTTTGCCTCATTGATTATTTGTTCCATTAAACTTTCCACTTTCCACTTTCCGTTTTCCCCTATCAAAGGGCCTCGCGGTGTATCCCACGTACTCAGTCCGAACGCCGTACGATCGATCACGACCAGTGCGGAGGCGACGATCTGGGAATCCTCCAGACCGATATAGAGTCGCGTCTCGCGGCCGAGCGCATCTTGGTACTTCTTCCATTCGAGGCTCTGCCAGAGCATGCCCTGCGGGTGAGCTTTGACCCACTGATCGTAGGCGGAGAGATCCTCTGGGGAGGTGAGGAGGCGGACGGACAAGTGAGTAGTTGGTAGTGAGTAGTGAATAGAATACCGCGTTATTCTTTTCCGAGCCGAATCTTTGCCTAAAAGCACCAGAAACGATAGAATGCCCACTCACTACCAACTACTCACTACCCACTCGCATGCCATACACATTGCCAAAACTCCCCTACGCCTACGACGCACTCGAGCCGCACATCGATGCCCGTACGATGGAGATCCATCATACGAAGCACCATCAAGCGTACATCGACAA
The DNA here is from genome assembly GCA_016196295.1 of Candidatus Peregrinibacteria bacterium. GTDB lineage: Bacteria > Patescibacteriota > Gracilibacteria > Peribacterales > Peribacteraceae > JACPYA01. Next base: position 6,445 of record JACPYA010000049.1, read on the forward strand.
AGTGAACGCGGCGCTCGCGGGGACGCCGTGGGACGGAGGGCCGATCGAGGAAATTTTGAAGAACTTCAAAGATGTCCCCGCAGATAAGCAGACGGCGGTACGAAACCATGGTGGAGGACATGCGAACCACTCGCTCTTCTGGACTGTCTTGAAGCCCGGGGGAGGAGGAGAACCCTCCGGTGTCCTGATGGAAGCGATTCAAAAAGCATGCGGTTCTTTTGCAGATTTCCAGAAGCAATTCAACGACGCGGCTGCCAATCGCTTCGGGTCCGGTTGGGCGTGGCTTGTGAAGGATGCTTCCGGTGCGCTCTCTGTCACAAGCTCTGCGAATCAGGATTCGCCATTGATGGAGGGGAGAACGCCGATCTTGGGATTGGACGTGTGGGAGCACGCGTACTACCTGAAGTACCAAAATAAGCGGCCGGACTATATTGCTGCATTTTGGAATGTGGTGAATTGGGACGAAGTGAGTAGGAGATTTGGGTCGTAAACAAGGACGACGAGGACGACAACGAAGACAAGGATGCCGATATCGTTGTCGTCTCTTCGCCTCTTTGTCGTCCTTTGAGGGCCCTTACTTCTCGTGAAATGGGATTGACTCGGGGCCTAGCCTCTTACACAATAGGCGGGTTCACGGCGGCTTTCGATTGCGTAGTGAGTGTCGTGTTCCGTCTTTGCGGTCCGGCTTCGCGGAAGCGATGTAAACGAGATGCCCTCGTTGTCATCGTAATAGTGCTGCGATACCGCTACGCCGCGACCTAGCTTCTCACTACCCCGTTTATCCTATGGCAAAGAAGAAAATGAAGAAGGCTGCCCCAAAGAAAAAGAAAGTTGCGGCAAAGAAACCTGCAAAGAAAGTCATCGCAAAAAAGAAATCCCCTCCGCAAGCAACAAAGAAGGCCGCACCTAAGCCGGCTCCGAAGAAGGTGATGGCGAAAGCGGTTCCACCTAAGAAGGTGGAAGCGAAGAAGATCGCTCCGCAGAAGGGTGCTGCGATCAAAGCCGTGGCTGCGCCACCGCCGAAGAAGATCGTCGTACCAAAGAAGGCCTATCAGATGCACGTGGATGAGAAGGTGCTCTGTCACGTCCGCCCGCACATCGTGCCGATCGCAGGACGCGTGCCGACCGTCGCCGCCTCTTTCCCGAAGCACCTGGAGGTGAAGAAAGTCGAGGATGGCCGGCTCTACCTCGTCGATGACGAGGGGAACCCGCATGTCCCGTCCCTGATCGAAATGCAGCTTTTGAGCTACCGCTGGTTCATCACCGAGGGACTGAAAGAGCTTCTGGAAGAGATCAGTCCGATCACGGACTTTTCTGGCAAAAAACTGGAACTCCGTATCCTCGGCCACGCGTTCGACCCTCCCAAGTACGACCCCGACACCTGCCGCCGCAGGAACCTCAGCTTCGAAGCAGCCATGAAGGGCCACGTCCAGCTCATCAACCGCGAGACGGGGGAAATCAAAGAGCAAGACGTGTTCCTCGGGAGCATCCCGCTCATGACCGACAGCGGGACCTTCATCGTCGATGGCATCGAGCGCGTCGTCGTGCACCAACTGGTACGCAGCCCCGGTGTCTTCTTCTCGAAGATGCCCGACCACCCGAAATACCACGCCGCGAAGATCATCCCGAAGCGAGGAGTGTGGTTGGAAATTGAAACGGATCGCCGCGGGATCATCTCCTGCAAGATCGACCGCAAGCGAAAGATCCCCATCACGCAATTACTCCGTGTCTTCGGGTACGACACCGACACGAAGATCATGGATCTCTTCTCCAATGTCAGCAAAAGCGACCACGACTACATCCAGCTGACGCTCGAGAAAGATTCCGTTCGCACCGTGGAGGAGAGCTACCAGAGCGTGTACAGGAAGATCCGCCCGGGAGACCTGGCGACACCCGAGAACGCGAAGCAGCTGATCGACAGCTTGTTCTTCGACTTCAAGAAGTACGACATGGGAACGATCGCCCGCTACAAGCTCAACCGCCGCTTCAACGTAAACACCCCGAGCGACGAGGAGCACCGCGTATTCCAGGTGAAGGACTTCATCGAGATCCTGAAGGAACTGATCCGCCTCAATAACGGCGAAGGCGTCGCGGACGATATCGATCACCTCAGCAATCGCCGCGTCCGCAGTGTAGGAGAGCTCGTGCAGAACAAGTACCGCGTCGGTCTCGTCCGTACGGAACGTATCATCAAAGACCGCATGACGGTCATGGACCTCGAGACCGTCACGCCGACGCAGCTCATCAACTGCCGACCGATCACCGCCGCGATGCGCGAATTCTTCGCGTCCTCGCAGCTCTCGCAATTCATGGACCAGACGAATCCGCTCGCAGAGCTCGCGCACAAGCGACGCCTCAGCGCCATGGGTCCCGGAGGACTCTCGCGCGAGCGCGCGTCCTTCGACGTCCGCGACGTGCACACCAGCCACTACGGCCGCATCTGCCCCATCGCGACGCCGGAAGGCCCGAACATCGGCTTGGTCGTCCACTTGGCCGGGTTCGCCCGCGTCAATGAGTACGGATTTTTGGAAACGCCGTACCGCGAGGTGAAGCACGACATCTCGCTCGATCCGGACAAGCTCCTCGGTCGCATCCTGGACATCACGCTGAAGGAGAGCCGCAAGATCGTCGCAAAGGAAGGAGAGAAGATCGTTGTCAAAGATCTTGCGCGGAAGATCGTCTCGCAACTCAAAAAAGAAGGAAAGAACTCCGTGCCTGTTCGCGCGTTCATCACCAATAAAGTGACCTACATCGATGCCGAGCAGGAACGTCACCTCACGATCGCGCAAGCGACGACCGATCACTCGGAATTCGGAGAATTCCTCACGACGCGCGCCTCCTCCCGCAAGGCGGGAGAGCCGGGACTCGCGCATGTCCGTGACGTGACGCACGTCGATGTCTCGCCGAGACAGATCCTCTCGATCTCCACGTCGCTGATCCCATTCCTCGAGCACGACGACAATACGCGTGCCTCCATGGGAACGAACATGCAACGCCAGGCCGTTCCGCTCATCAAGCCGCACGCGCCGCTCGTCGGCACGGGTATCGAAGGTCTCGCCGCGCGCGCATCCGGTCACGCATTGCTCGCAGAGGAAGATGGCGAAGTGACGATGGCGGATTCCCAAGAGATCTCGGTCGTGTACCGCTCGGGCCGCAAACAGACCTACAAACTCAACACGTTCATGCGCAGCAACCAGGGAACATGCTTCCACATGCGTCCGCGCGTGGTGCGCGGGCAGACCGTGCGCCGCGGCGATCCGCTGGCGGACGGCTCCTCCGTCGAGAAAGGGGAGCTCGCGCTCGGTCAGAACCTGCTCGTCGCGTACATGTCGTGGGAAGGCTACAACTTCGAGGACGCCGTCATTATCTCCGATCGTGTTGTCCAGAACGGGCTCTACGATTCCATTCACATCGAGTCCTACATCACGGATGTGCGTGACACGAAGCTCGGACCCGAGATCGTCACCAGAGACATCCCGAACGTCGGGGAAGCGAAGCTGAAAGACTTGGCCTCCGACGGCATCGTCCGCATCGGCGCGACCGTCCACGAAGGCGACATTCTCGTCGGCAAGATCACGCCGAAGGGGGAGACGGAACTGACGCCGGAGGAACGCCTGCTCCAGGCGATCTTCGGCGACAAAGCCAAGGATGTGAAAGACAGCTCGCTGCGCCTCCCCGGTGGCGCCGGCGGAAAGGTCGTGGACGTGCATATTTTCGATCGCGCGGAAGGAGACGAGCTCCCGACGGGGGTCCTCAAGCAGATCAAAGTGTTCGTCGCGCAGACCAGAAAGATCCAAGTCGGAGACAAGATGGCCGGACGCCACGGCAACAAAGGCGTCGTCGCGAGGATCGTCCCGCGCGAGGACATGCCGTTCCTCAAGGACGGCACGCACGTCGATATCATCTTGAACCCGCTGGGCGTGACCTCTCGCATGAACATCGGGCAGATCCTGGAGACGCACCTGGGGTGGGCCTGTCAGGTGCTTGGCATCAAGCTCGCAACGCCGGCCCTCAACGGCATCTCCACCGATCAGATCACCGACATGCTGAAGGTCGCGGGTCTGCCGGAAACGGGAAAAGTGCAGCTCTTCGATGGACGCACGGGAGAGAAATTCCACCATGAAACGACGGTCGGATACGTGTACATGTTGAAGCTCCTCCACCTCGTGGAAGACAAGATCCACGCTCGCTCGGTGGGACCGTACTCGCTCGTCACGCAGCAGCCTCTCGGAGGAAAAGCGCAGCACGGAGGACAGCGTTTCGGAGAAATGGAAGTGTGGGCGCTCGAAGCGTACGGCGCCGCCTACACGCTCCAAGAAATGCTCACGATCAAATCCGACGACGTCATCGGACGATCGAAAGCCTACGAGTCCATCGTGAAGGGCGAGCCCATCCGCAGACCCAGCATTCCGGAGTCGTTCAACGTTCTCGTGAAAGAACTCCAGGCGCTTGGTCTGAAAGTCGAACTGCTGAAGTTCAAGGACGAGGTGCAACCGGAGGAACGCTTGAAAGTCGATGAAGGCGAAATCGAGAAGGTCGAGCTGTCGTCGCGCATCGCGGTCGCCGAAGAGGCGGAAGCCGAAGAAGTGGCCGCCATCACGGAGCTCCAGGAGCCGAGCGTGGAGAGCTCTTCCGAGGTCGCCGCAGGTATCGAAGAAGGGGAGCCGACGGATGCGTTTGGCGAGACCGCCAAGGACGAGATGAAGGACGCGACCAGCGAAGAGGCGATGGATAACGCGTAATAGGGCTAGGGTTAGGGTTAGGGCTAGGGCTAGGGCTAGGATCGAAGATTCGACCCAGGCTCTTTCCCCATGATTGGTTGTTCTGTGAGGAAAGTAAGAGAATTGCACTTGACCCTCTGTTTCCCTTCATTAAAATGCCTCAGCGCTATGTTTTCTCCCGCCAACCCGTAGCATTCGAGGTCCCGCATCCGCGGGACACTGATCGAATCCTGCGGGTGTGCGTGAGCCACCCGCTTTTTTTATCTCTACGAAGCGCGAGTCCCGCAACTGCGGGACGAGCCGAAGTAGAGATAACCCTGAGCGAGTCCCGCGTCAGCGGGACGAGTCGAAGGGTTCTCATCTTGAGGAGACTCAAGGAGGGAGAGCTGCGGATCTTTTGCACCACCGGCTCGAAATGAATTTTGACACCACTTCGCGTTTATTTACATTTCTCTTCACGCGAAAATTTCATTCGTTTTTCATCGCTCGGCGGAAACGCTTCGCGGTGCGAGACGAGGAACTTTACGATCGTGTTGAGTGAGCGTTTATAGTGCAAGTGGTGTGACAAGAAATGATCAATTGAAATTTCCTAGCTTCGAACGTAAGTAGACGTTCGAAGACGGAGTCATGTCTCGCTTGAAGAGCCGCGTAAAATTCCGCTTCGCGGAATCACGCGGCGAGTCACGTAAAATCCGCTTCGCGGATCACGTGACACCGTATTCAGGTTGTAGCACATGATCAGTACATTTTGAGGCGTGCTTGCACGCTTCGAAAAAAGAAAAATGTTACTCATCGCATCACACGGATGCCTCGACTCTGCATTCCGACGAAGGACGTGGCCAGCTGCGATAAGCTTCGGTGAGCCGCTAGGCAGGCGCTATGAACCGGAGATTTCCGAATGGGGAAACCCCCGAGGAGTTATGTCCTCGGACCTGGTCTCTCTTTTGTTTTTGATGGGAAGAAGAGTTTATTACGTTGATTAGGTGATTAGGTTTATTGGGAACCCAATAAACGTAATCAACTTAAAAAACCCAATAAACTTTTTCCAGAATTAAATAATGAACAATGCCCATCGAAATCATAAGTGAGACCAGGGGGTCACTCTGTGAACTGAAACATCTCACGTAACAGAGGAAAAGAAATCATAAGAGATTCCCTTAGTAGTGGCGAGCGAACAGGGAACAGCCCAAACCCA
>JACPYA010000060.1 GCA_016196295.1 Candidatus Peregrinibacteria bacterium
CGCGATGAAGGCAAATGTCACGTGACGGACGTCGTCGCGATCTTCAGCTATGAACTTTTGGCAGGGCTCGAACATGCGCAACAAGGTCGTGTGCGGCTGCATCCTCTCTGCACTATTTCAGATCTCACAGAAGTGGCGATCGAGCAGGGGAGGATCCAGGATTCCGACCGCGATCTTATCAATGCATTCGTGAAAGACCCCGAAGGCTGGCGCCGCTAAAAATCGATCCTTCTGGTCTCACCGAGCTCTGTCAGTTGGCTAAACCCTAAGATAAGCCGGAAAAGGTCGTAATTGACCAAAATACATAAAAATGCTATAATATGACCATGTTCAATACCAACACCTACGACGTCCCATTTGACCAAAACGGTGAGCGGTTTTTCGTCCGCGATTCGTTTAACCGCCATAACCGAAAAACGAGGTCCGAGACCCCCAAAGAGCATCGCTCCTTCCTGGCCTCTCTGAAAAGGGTAATCGGCCAGTAAACTACGATTTAAAGCATGTTTATAGGTACTTGACGAACATATAAAATATTGACAAGTATACCTTAAAAGGGCATACTTTCGGTTACTCATGTGTGGTGGATTTCGAGGACTTTGAGTACATGAGTACTGGTCCTTGGAATGAACGGCTTTCTCAAAAAAAAGGAGTTTGAGCATGGTACGCACGTTCCGTTCGAAGTCTCGCAGCTTTCGCGTTCGTCATCTCTTGATCGAGCATTTGGAAAATCGGTCGATGCTCGCGAATGCACACGCTTTTGTCATCAGTCAGCCGATCACGTCCTATCCCGTTTACGATGAGGGTGGAGATCTGCAGCTTGCAGCCCTCACTCTCGTCGGGGATACGGATGTGTTCATCACTGACCTGACGCTCGCAACAGAGGGAGTTTTCATCCCAAGCGTCCGCATGGATTGCCTGGACGCTGAAGGTCGGCCCGGCCAAGACGGCTACTACGAAACGCCCTTCACGGGTCCCGTCACGCTCCGCAATGGACAACTGACGGTCGGGTTGCATCCGCATGGAATGGATTTCTCGCGTGGGATTTTCCTGGAAGTCATCGGGACCGTGGGAGGCATGCCTCAGGTGGTCGGACTCTCCGACCCGGACCTCGCGGTCATTGCGTACAACGACTTACCGTACCCGGATGCAAGTCCGGTGGATGTGCATGTCGTTGGCGCCGCGCTTCCCCAGTACACGGTGACGACATTGGTTCAGCCCGAGGAGTTAGCGAGTCTCTTCATCGCAGTGAAAGGCATCGGAACGTCCGATGTCGCCGTGGAGAACCAGCGCAACATCACGTTGCTTCGTTTCGAGGCTTTCGCCGATGTTCGGGACGTCCTTCTCACGTGGGCGGCGTTCGACGCCGACATAGGAGATGTGTTCAACGCAACGAACTACTCGTTGTGGGTGGATACCGACGGTAATAATGAAGTCGATACCATTGTTCAGGACGGAGTGGCTTCGTCCAGTGGTTTCGTCCGGTTCGACAACATGATCGGAGGTGGCTTCATCACCCCCGCGGGTGATGTCACGGTCTACGAGGTGCATGCCGATGTGGTCTCCTCGTTGGCAGACGATCCTACGTTGCAACTCGGCATCGTCGGCGTGGAGGCGGAAGATGTGGATGATGGTTCCTGGCTCTTCCCGAGTCAGATCACCGTCACCTCCGTCCCGTCGAAAATTTGGACGTTCGTTGAGCAAGGGAATCTCATCGTCACGGAAGACAGCACGCCGGTGCTGGAGCGTCAGCTCCTCGGCGGCGCGTTGGGCGAGGCTATCCTGCGAGTGGAAGCCCGGGCGGAATACGAAGATGTGGACGTGTTCAAGATCTTCGTGTCGATGCCCGGCAATGTGGTTTCGGTGGATCGGTTGGAGTTGTTCCGTTCGGGGGAAACGGTGGCATTTGCCATCGCAACCATCGGCGGTGTCGGGAGCGATCCCGTCCCCGCCGGCTACACCACCTTCGCTGCAAACACGAATGCGTGGCAACTGGTCATTCCCGAAGGGCAGTCGGTGGACATTCTGGTTCGACCCAGGATGAAGACCGACAGCAGCGGGGCGATCTCCGGTGAGTCGGTTCAAACGTTGTTGCTCAATTCGTTTGCGTCGGTGGAAGCGAGAGGAGATTTCTCCTCCAATACCATCGACGTCTCGATCGCAAGCAGCATCGCGGGACCGGTGAACGAGGTGGTACTTTCCAAGATCACATCGGTCACAAACGCCAATCCCGATGCCAACGGAACGGCTGTCCCGACGGGCGTTTCGCCCATCGGGCAATTCAAGTTCACGGCAGCCGCGAACGCGAATTCTCAGAACGGCCTGAATAAGGTTGTTCTGGAAAATATCGTGTTCGTCATCGATACGTCGAACGTACTGCTCCGTGCCGAGGATTTCCGCTTTTATAACAAGGCGGATGCTTCAACCAAGCTTACAACGGTCGTGACAACGTTGGATGGAGCAACCGTGCTGACCGGCAACGTCACGGGGCAATTCCTCGTGAGAGTGTCGGATCTGTCTGCATCCGCTGTGGATGCGGTGATCGATCAAGGGGAAGATGCTACGTTCGTGCTGGAAGGCAATGTGTTGAATCCTCAAATCTCGGCCACGAGTGTGTCGTCACTGCGGGTCTCTCTGGACCTGCGGGACGAATTCTTCTCGTGGTTTGATCAGGATACCACCAGCGTTCTGCATCACGGGGTCGATCTTCCCGATATACTCATTCGTTCAACCCTTTACCAGAGCTAAGCTCTAGGAGATGAGAAAGCCATCTAAGGACTTAAAGCCTGCTCCCACTCTGGGGGCAGGCTTTTCAAAATTGCTTCAAGAATCGCATGTCTCCTTCGTAGAAACTGCGAAGGGCGGCTTGCCGACTATAGCATTCACACTCAAATTAAAAATTTGTCGCAAAAATCTCATATCACCTTCATAAAAACTGCGCAGGTCGGGCCTGCCGGCCGTAGCATCCACACTCCATTAAAACTGCCTCAAAAACCTGAGGTCGCCTTCATAGA
>JACPYA010000050.1 GCA_016196295.1 Candidatus Peregrinibacteria bacterium
AATCAGCTGACTGACAGCCAGCGCAAAAAAATTATGGACGACGGCCGTGCTGAGTTTGACCGGTTCGCGCAGATTCAAAATCCAACAGCTATTCAGAAGGAACAGTACCTCGCGAAGTTGCAGATGAAAGGATGCGATGTCTCCGACGAGAAGGGAGCGCTTACGGGAAACATCAAGGCACTCGAAGGAACGGCCTGGGAACGCACGTTCAATATGATCCTCGGCTTCGTGCGGTACTTCGGGTCTGCTATTACGTTGGTGAAGGAGAAGTTCTCTGGGAAGAAAACAGATACGACGGATAAACCTTCGGACCAGCCAGAGGCTCCTGACGCGAAGAACCAACGAGTTGGAACTGAATTGCTTCAGAAAAACGGAGCAAAGATCGTGAATGGCATTCACGCATTCAGTGACGACAAGGGAATTCTGGAGAATGACAATTTTCCGATCTATAAGTTTGAGAACGGCAAATGGATGGCACGATTGGAAAAAGGAAATGACCCCTGGAAAGAAACAGGACAAATGAAATTCACGGGGCCAGAGAATTTGGCGGGAACCTTAGAGCCTGTCTTCAAGAAGTGGGAGGACGTGACGAAGGGCCTTGCGGATGCGAATGGGGAGGCAGAGAAGGCGAAAGCTACTCAGAAGCCTGCGGGTGAAGCACCTGAGAAAAAGCTAATGAATGACGAAGTTATCGCCGCATCCAAGATCAACGAAGAAAAAACAGCTGCGATCTTCAAGAATGTGCTGGAATCTGGAGGAAAGGATGGGTGGGTTCGAATAACCATAGACGGGAAACAAGATCGCTTCGAGTATAAGATCGGACTCGAGGAAGACCAGCCTTCACTGCAAAGACAACTCCCGAATGTCGAACGATCAAAATGGCAATACAATGCCGCAGATAAGAGATGGAAGCCCCTAGCCTGATGTAGAATGCAGTCTCTGCCGGGGTGGCGGAATGGCAGACGCGCCAGCCTTAGGAGCTGGTGGGATCACTCCCGTGAGAGTTCGACCCTCTCCCCCGGCACCACGTAAAAGCGCACGGCGATTTTACGTGCCACGTGGCGGCGAAGCCGCTTTACGTGGCTGACGGGGGCGCTCACGTGGCGCCGCCATTGACTCACGCGACGAGCTCTCCTTCTTTCTCGTAAAGCCCTCCGGCTTCGCGGCATGATTGTTTTGACGATGTGCCCATCATATCTCGTATCGATATCGCGATACCGCTACGCCGAGATTTTTACGCGACGAGTTCGCCCTCTTTTTCATATGAGCCTATTAATTCCGCGCGGTCGATCTCATGGTCTTCCATGGCGAACAGGAGATCGTCACGGGTGGTATCCGCCGGGAGATCCAGATCGGTGTCGAGCGCGAAGAGCTCGAAGTGATAGTGATGCACGCCCGTTCCTTCCGGCGGGTTCGGCCCCTCGTACCCGCGCTTTCCGTAGTCGTTCTCGCCTTGTTGGGCAGCGAAGGGCAGTACCCCTGCCTTCATTTCCCTCACTGCCGGGTCGATATTCCATACGACCCAGTGGACGAAGTCCCCGGTCGGCGCGTCGGGATCATGCACGATGAGCGTGAGGCTCACGGCATCCTCCGGGACATCTTCAAAACGGAGAGGCGGGCTCTCATTCTCTCCTTCTGCCGTGTAACGCAGGGGGATCTCTTGATTATGGTCGAAGTCTGGCGAGAACAGGCGCATACGAGAGCGGGGAAAACGTTCATTATCGGCACTCCGTCCTCCGTGGTCAATGAAATGGGCGAGAATTATTCTCTGCCACATCGTTCTGTTCTATTTATATACGTCGTGGTCTCCTACCATCAGGAATAGAACCGTGTGTTCATTCTCATACCGAAATACGACACGATATTGATAGTTCACCGAAAAACTCCATCGCCCCCTCAATGCGCCTTTCAGCTTATGCACTCGGAGTGACGGATGCTTTGGATCCTCTCTAAATATTCTGATTTTTTCCTTCACCTCTTCGCGCAATTCCATCGGAAATTTCTTCAATGTACGAAGAAACGCCGGTTTATAGATGATCTGAAATGCCATTAGATTTTTTCCATCAGCTCATCAATATCGCCGGAGAGAGACGGCTCGCGCTCTGCCTGCAACACTGCCTCGACTGCCAGGGTTTCAAGATATTTTTCGAGCGCCATACGCATGGCCGCCGCTTTATTCGGAGCTTTCCCATCGCGAACGAGATTTTCCAAGTGATGCAGAAGTTCAGCCGGCAGAGGTACAGAAATTGTCGTCATAAGATATGAGAATATAATATGATAATATCATACTCTGATTTATCATCCAGCGCAACCCTTTTAAAACGGTATTCCGGATGGGAGAACGTGTAGAGGATCGACGAAGGCCTCAAGTTCAGCTTCGGTTTGGACATATCCCAGAAATTCGAGATCGGGTCCTTTGTGGATCCCCAGGTGAAGGTGCTTGCGATTTCCTCCGCTTCCTGCGCTGCGCGCCGCCGCGAGAATGCCGATCTGGTTCCCCTTTCTCACCAATGACCCTTGGCGCGGAAGACTCTCCGGGTCGAGATGACCATAGAGGACCGTGACGACTTGACCGCGCATGCGACAGCGTGTGATGACGACGCCTCCATAGCCCTCGGCGGACCCGCTCGAGAGCACTCTGCCGGAGCAAATGGCGAAGACGGGGATAAGCGCATCGGTTTCCGTCTCAAAAATTTCAAAATCGACGGCCGTGTGGAATCCCGTGAAGCGCTCCGGAGGATCGATGGGGTTTTGAGCGGGGTCCGGCGTGACGTAGAGGCCGAAATGAAGAGGCGTCGGGCGGCTGTCGGCCTCCGGAAGGGGCCAGACCAATGTGTCTTCACTGCAGGCGGAAAGCAGGATCAGGACGGCAATGGCAAAAATGGCTCGTGGAGAAATATGCATCGGTGGTTCTACTGACGAGTTGAGCGCATCACTCTTACTTTTCGTCCTCCTCCTCGGGTTTCTTGGGCTTGCGATCCTTCATTTCTCGTCTCTTCATGGAGATGTCGCTGTCGATCGATAGTTTCTGCTGCTTCGTTTCCATCTCCGCCTCCATTTTCTTCCTCATCATGTCGCGATCGGCCTGCTGACGCGCGGTGCGCTCCTGCGTTTCCACGTCGGCCCGTTTTTTCATGGTCGCGTGATCGATCTCCGTCAATTTTTTCTTCGCCTCGGTTTCTGCTTGCTCTTTCATCTGTTTTTTTCGAATGGGATCGCTGACAAGATCCGCTTCGCGCATCTTCTGCTGCCGCTGCGATTCCACCTCCGCTTTTTTGCGAACATCCTCTGCGTAGATCTCTGCACGCTTTGCTTCGCTCACATGATGCAGATCTTCTTTGTTATGCATCGCTGTTTTCTCCAGGTCGTCCTTCTTCTTGCGCTCGGCACGTTCCACGTCGTGCTTCTTCTGGATCGCCTCGTGTTCGGCCTGCAGAATCGCATTCTTCTTGTCCGCATCTTCCTGTGTCTCGCGCCTCGTCTCCAGCATCTTTTGCTCATTCACGTCATGGAGTGACTTCAAGTATTCGCCTTTCTTCCGGTCATATTCCGTTTGCTTGCGTTTTTTCTCCTCTATTTCTGCCGCTGCGTGGGCCCTCTTCTTCTGGTCTTCCACTATCTCCAGTTCCGTCTGCTTGCGTTTTCCCCTCCAGGTTTTCAGCCCCTTCTTCTTTTGTTCAAGTCCTTTTTCTTCCTCTTCGACAAAAGTTTTCCCTTGAATCTCCGTACTCAGCACGTCTTCTGCGTGCTTTGCTTTCAGCTCCTCTCGGCGTCGTTCCTCCTCCTCGATTGACTCCATCCCCTGCTGGCGGATCTTTTTGAGTTCCTCTTCTTTTTGGGATTTCTTACGGTTATCGGGAGGAGAATCCGGCATGGAATGATCATACTCGAAAAGACGACGAAGATGACAAAGACAACCAGGACGACAAGGAATTCTTTGTCATCGTTGTCTTCCTTGTCGTCTTTGCCGTCCTAACGTTCGATAATCTTAATCCCCAACTCTTTGATTTGCTGGTCCGGCATCTTCGCCGGTGCCCCGAGCATCAGGTCCTTCGCTTTCTGGTCTTTCGGGAATGGGGTCACCTCGCGGATGTTTGGCTCTCCGGCCAAGATCATCACGACGCGGTCGATGCCGTAGGCGAAGCCGCCGTGCGGAGGCGCTCCGTACTCGAACGCGCGGAGCATGTGGCCGAAGCGCTTGCCGGCATCGCTCCTGCTGATCCCCAGCATGTCGAAGACTTCTGACTGCAGCTCCGGATCATGAATACGGATGGACCCGGACCCGAGCTCGTAGCCATCCAGGACGAGGTCATAGCAGATGGCGTGTACCTCGAGCGGCTTTTCTTTGCGATACTTCCACTGCTCGCGATTCGGGCTCGTGAAGGGATGATGCGAAAACGTCAGCGATCCGTCATCTTGCTCCTCGAACATCGGGAAGTCCGTCACCCAGAAGAGCGAGTGAACCGATGTATCAATCAAATTGAACCGCTTCGCGGCCTCACCCCGGATCTTCCCAAGGCTCGCGCAGACGATCTTGTACGTATCTGCACCAAAGAAGAGCGCGTCACCTGTCTTCGCTCCCGTTGCATTTTGCAGACGCTCGATAAAGCCGTCTTTGAAGAACTTCACGAGCGGCGATTGCGGGCCATCCTCCTTAAAGAGGATGTATGCGAGTCCTTTCGCTTTCATTTCCTTCGCGAGCTCCGTCCAGCGGTCGATCTCGCTCCTTGCGAGGGCGGCGCCTCCCGGCACACGCAGAGCACGTACCGTGCCGCCTGCCTTCAGCGCCTCTTCGAACACTTTGAATCCGCATCCCTCCACCATGTTCGAGATATCCGTGATTGGCAGATCGTAGCGGAGGTCCGGTTTGTCCGATCCGTACGTATCCATCACTTCTTTCCACGTGTAGCGCTCGACTTTCCCGCCTTTCAGCGGCTTCGTGCCGCATTCCTTAAGGATCGCCATCAGCGAACCCTCGATGATCTTCTGCACGTCCTGCTGCTCGCAGAAACTCATCTCGAAGTCGAGCTGCAAAAACTCCGGTTGGCGGTCGCCGCGCTGGTCTTCGTCGCGGAAACAGCGCGCGATCTGGAAGTATCGATCGAGTCCGCCCACCATGCTCAGTTGTTTCAGTTGCTGCGGGCTCTGCGGCAGCACGAAGAATGTTCCCGGGTACATGCGCGACGGGACCACGTATTCGCGCGCGCCCTCCGGCGTTCCCTTGATGAGGCAGGGCGTGTCGATCTCCAAACATCCTTGCTCGGTGAAATATCTGCGGATCACTTGGAATACTTTCGATCGCAGAGCGATGTTTCGCTGCATGCGCTCCCGGCGCAGATCGAGATATCGATATTGGAGTCGCAAATCTTCAGACACCTGTGTATCCTGGTCGATCTCAAACGGCGGCGTCTTCGCTTCGTTTAAGATCTCCAGCGCCGAAGCGATGACTTCGATCTCTCCTGTGGGGTTTTCGCTCCGCTCCGCTCCCTCACGTCGCTTCTGCACTGTGCCAGTCACGCGCAACACCCACTCGGGGCGAATCTTCTCTGCGGTCTTAAAGACTTCCTTTGCCTCCGGCGGAAAGACAACCTGCGTGAAACCGTAGCGGTCCCGGAGATCGATGAAGATGAGACCTCCATGGTCGCGCCGGCGATGTACCCAGCCGCAGAGTGTCACGCTCTTTTTTGCGTGAGTTGGACGGAGTTCGCCACATGTATGCGTTCGGAGCATTGGAAGACAGTATAGGGCTTGGGCTAGGGCTTGGGCTAGGAGAAAGAGGTGCTCCTTTGCCTCGTTGAGGAAGCGGGTTTATTATCTATACTCCATGGCTGACAATACCTCTCCGGCGACTAAGCAAGATGTCCAGATCCTGATGGAGGGAATCAGCAATCTGTATGCTGCGAATCAACGATGGAAAGATGAAATTATTCATGAGTTCAAAGTCGTCGCGGAAGATATTCGTCACGATGCGATGGGAGCGCAAAAAGACAGAATCGAACAACATGATGATCGCATCAAGCGATTGGAAAAACACACAAAGTTGATTGCGGCCTAAAACAGCATTATTTGAAAAGTTTTCCGAGCTCCGACTTAAATTCCTCCACATCCTTGAACTCGCGGTGCACGGATGCGAAGCGGATGTAGGCGACGTGGTCGATCTTTTTGAGCTCTTTCATGACATCCATGCCGATGGTGCTGCTCGTCACTTCTTTTTTATTGGCGCCCCATTTTTCCTCCAGCCGTGTGAGCAATTTATCGATTTGTTCCTGCGTGATGGGCCGCTTCGTGCAGGCGATCCAGATGCCGCGCTCCAGCTTTGTGCGGCTGTACGGTTCGCTCGTTCCGTCGCGCTTTACGACGATCAATGACGAAAGCTCCTGGCGCTCGAACGTCGTGAACCGATGGTCGCACTTCACGCACTCGCGGCGCCTTCGCACGGCTCGTCCTTCTTCGCTCAGGCGCGAGTCAATGACGGCGGTATCTGGGGATTTACAGCGAGGGCAATGCACGTCTCTACCCTACTGGACGTTTTCGGCTGTGGGCAAACCTTTTTCCGCTGCAAGGCGGCGGAATTCCTGCGCGACGCGCGATGTTCCGGAATATACTTGCGAATCCGAATCGACCTGGCGCTGAGCCGCTTCGCGTTGCGCGGGTGTGGCATCGAAGCCTCCGGCTGGGGGAACCTCTGCGTTTGAGAGTTTGACCATAGAAATAATGGGGAAAGTGCGCGGCTTGTAGGGATAGACGCGCGGGAAAGCAAGGGTGTTCGAGGGGTGTGGTCTCATGTTTGGCTTCTGTAAGCCAAAATTTCAGTTTATCTGCTCTAAAGTGTCTGTTTGGAGGGTTTAACGCTCCCCTTTCGATGAATCTGTTCGTCCGGGCTGACCAAGTTGATGACGGTCGAAGGAGGATTCTTTGGGAGAACCCCCGAGTCGAGGATCACATCTGGCTGCACAGCTGCCTCCTTATATTGGGTGAGAATGTCTTCGGCGCTGTAGGGATTTTCTTTTCCGTGAAGGTTTGCGGAGGTCGTCGTGATCGGTTTGCCGAAGAGTTTCACGATTGTCTCTGCGAGTGGATAGCTCGAAATGCGGATCCCGAGAGAATTTCCTCCGCGCGGAGTGGGATAAAGGAAGAACGGAGGATTTTTTTTGAGCGGTAGGATCAACGTCAGCGGTCCCGGCAAATGTTCGTTCGCCAATTCCTCTGCGCGAGCATTCCACTCTACAAATTCTTGCGCGTGCTCAATATTCTCGAAGAGCCCGCTCACCGGCTGGTCCGCCGGGCGGTTTTTGATGCTGAACAGTTTTTGCACGGCGTCTTTGTTTGAAAGGTCGCATGCGAATCCGTAACACGTTTCCGTCGCATGGGCGACTACCCCGCCCTGTCGTAGAATTGTGAGGGCTTGTGCGATGCCATTGTCGTCAGGGGAGAGGACCCGCATGAGTGGTTATTCTAAATTGCTTTTACAGGTGACCCCTGAAGATCGGGTTGGTATGCCCTTATGGCTTCCTCCACTTTCTTCTCGAGGATCGTAGACATCGTGACGGTCAGGGGCAGCGGCAGGACCTGCTTGCCGATCCGCAGCTGGATCTTTTCCTTCCCCGGGAACGTTTCGAGCACTCGCTTGAGATCGAGGAGGAGTTTTTTCGGCGCTTGCTCGGGAAGGTCGATGGTATGAACGGTGATGCGCGTCGCTGCTCCTTGCGTGAGATCTGAAGTGACCGACGGGACCGAGGTGACCGAAGTCGCCGAAGAGCGCTTCTTTTTTCCATCGGTCACGTCGGTGCCCTCGGTTCCTTCGGTCACATTCAAAAATCCGATCATAGTGAGCACCTCCTCCATCTTCATGCCGCTAAGGATCCAACTGCCGAGCGGTCCGTAAAACTCATCGACGATTTCGTCTTTTCCGCCAAGCTTCACGGTTTCGCCCGCGATCACATTGCCCTCCTCATCCACCAGTTCGATCGTGTCTTCGTCATCATCCACTCGCTTCATGATGGAAAGTCCTTGCTTTGCCTCCTCTTCGTCAAAAAATCCTTCTTCCTTCGCATGCGCGATCATCGTCGAGAGCGACGCGCGCTTGATGGCGTCCCCGCGGACCTGCAGCTGTCCCGCGCGCAGGTCGAGCGTGCCGCGGATGACGAGCACGGTGTCGGGTTGCCCCAATATATGCTGCGCGTCCGCGTAGGTGCGCGGGAAGAGCGTCACTTCGATCTTCCCGGTCGGGTCTTCCAGCTGGACGATCGCCATACTCTCCCCTTTCTTCGTCGTCAGTTTCTTCACGCCTTCTTCCACGCCCGCGAGCGTCACGGTCTTGCCCGCGTCTTTGTGGCTGAGGTTCGCGATCAGCTGCGCTTTCTTGCCGATATACTTCCGAAGTCCCGCGAGCGGGTGGCTGCTGACGTAGAGGCCGAGCGCTTCGCGCTCCCATTTGAGCTTTTCGACCGGAGTCGCCGGGGATGTCGGCGGGAGTTCGATCTTTCCCTTCGCAAGCCCGACGTCTCTGCTCCCAAAGAGATCCGACTGCGCGCCGCCGCTGTCACCGCGGGCTTTGCGGTAATCAATGATTGCATCATAGTGCTCGAGGATCGCCCGGCGCTCACCGAGAGAGTCGAGCGCGCCGGCTTTGCCGAGAGATTCCAAGAGTTTCTTATTGAGAACTTTCGCCGGGATGCGCTCTGCAAAATCCTCGAGCGATGCAAAGGGGCCACCCTGCTGCCGGGCCGCGATGATCTGCTGCACGGAGCTGTCGCCCACTCCTTTGATGGCGGTGAGTCCGAAGCGGATGGAGCCCACCGCCGCGCCGTCTTTCTTCGTCGATCCCTTCGCGGGGATTGCCGTGAAGTGACGGAGCGATTCGTTGATATCCGGCGGGAGCACGGCGATGCCCATCGCGCGGCACTCTTCGATCTCGATCATGACGCGGTCGGTACGCTGCGCATCGCTGCTTAAGAGTGCTGCCATGAATTCCGTCGGGTAGTGCGCTTTCAGGTATGCCGTTTCGTAGGCGATGCGCGCGTAGCCCGTCGCATGAGACTTGTTGAAACCGTATCCGGCAAAGGGCTCCACAACCTCGTCGAAGATCTGCTCCGCGAGCAACGCCTTGTATTTCTGCTTCACCGCTCCTTCGATGAACTTCTGCCGCTGCGCCATCATTTCCTTTTTGATCTTCTTTCCGATCGCGCGGCGCAGCAGGTCCGCCTCGCCGAGACTGAAGCCCGCGAACACGCGCGCGATCTGCAAGATCTGTTCTTGATAGAGGCCGATGCCGTAGGTCGGCTCCAAGATCGCCTTCAAGTCCTTGTGCTGATACTGGACTTCCTCCTGCCCGTGCTTGCGCTTGATAAAGCTGGGGATCCACTCCATCGGACCCGGGCGGTAGAGCGCGACCATGGCGGTGATATCGCCGAATTGCGTGGGTTTCAGCTGCTTCAGATACCGCCGCATCCCCGCAGACTCCAGCTGGAAGACTCCGGTCGTGTCTCCTTTCTGCAGCAAGCGAAACGCCGCCGCGTCATCCCATGGGATATCTTGAAGCGACAGTTCCTTCCCATGCAGGCGTTCGATGATCTCGAGCGTCGTTTGGATCACGGTTAAGTTCATGAGGCCGAGGAAATCGATCTTCAGGAGCCCGAGGGCCTCCAGCGGCTTTGCCGAGTACTGCGTGATGATCGTCTCGTCGTCCTTCGGCGCGCGTTGCACTGCGGTATAGTAGGTCGCAGGCTTTTCCGAAATGACGACGCCGCATGCGTGAACGGAGACGTGCCGCGCTTTGCCCTCGAGCTTGAGCGCCGTGTCGATGATTTTTCGGTAGGTCTCGTTCTGATCGTAGACGGATTTGAGCTCGTCCATCGCGATGGCATCCTTGAGCTTCGTCCCCGGGCGATCGGGAATGAGCTTCGCGAGGTTATTCATCTCCAAAAACGGCACGCCGTATGCGCGGCCGACGTCTTTCACCGCCGCGCGCGCCGCGAGCGTCCCGAACGTGCAGATTTGCACGACGTGATCGGTCCCGTACTTCTTGCGCACATAGTCCAGCGCTTCGTCACGGCGGTTATCCGCAAAGTCGATGTCGAAGTCTGGCATCGTGATGCGCTCGGGGTTCAAAAATCGCTCGAAGAGGAGACCATGCGAGGTCGGTTCGATGGTCGTGATGCCGAGGCAGTAACTGACCATGGAGCCCGCGGCAGACCCTCGTCCCGGTCCCACCGTGATGCCCCGGCGCTTCGCTTCGTTCACGAAGTCCGCGACGATCAAGAAGTACCCGGAAAACCCGACGCTCTTGATGACAGCCAGCTCGTAGGCAAGGCGATCGCGATCGTCGCCCGTGGCTTTCGGATATTTCTCCTTAAAACCCTCTTCGCAGAGGCGCGTGAGGTACGCATCCTCCGATTCTTTCGTGGGAACCGGGAACCGCGGGA
Organism: Candidatus Peregrinibacteria bacterium; assembly: GCA_016196295.1. Classification (GTDB taxonomy): domain Bacteria; phylum Patescibacteriota; class Gracilibacteria; order Peribacterales; family Peribacteraceae; genus JACPYA01. The sequence continues at coordinate 10,425 of JACPYA010000050.1, forward strand.
TCTCGTACTTGCCAAACTGAAATCCCACGTCGATGCGATCGGCGATTACGCGCGTGTTTGCGAGTGCCTCCGGGATGTGCGCAAATGCTTTCTCCATTTCCTCGAACGGGCGCATGGAATAGTCAGAGTCGCGCATGGAAAACCGGCCGGGGTCCGACACGTTCGCGTTCTTCTGGATACAGAGGAGCACGTCATGGGCCTCCGCATCGTCCGATCGCGCGTAGTGGCTGTAACAGGTGGCGACGACCGGGATTTTCAGCTCCTTCCCATACTTGATGAGTTGCTGATTCACCTCCGCCTGGCCCGGCACATTTGGTAGATCCATCAATTCGAAGTACAGATTTCCTTTGCCGAAGTACGACTGATATTCCTCGACGAGCATCTTCATGCGCGCGTCGTCCTCCGCGAGCGCCGCCTGGGGGATCGCGCCGCTCAAGGGGCCACTCAGCGCGACGAGCCCTTTGCCGTATTTCGCGAGCAGTTCCTTAACGACGCGCGGCTTGTAGTACATGCCTTCCAAAGCCGCGAGGGTCGCGAGTTGCAGTACGTTCTGGTACCCCTCTTGTGTCGCCGCAAAGAGCGTGATGGGGTAGCGCTTCGTATCGATGCCGCTCTCCTTATCTTTGCGCGTACGCGCAGCGATGTACGCGTCCATCCCGAGGATCGGCTTCATCCCCTGCTTCTCCGCTTCCGCATAAAACTCGATGAGACCGTATGTGTATCCTTTGTCCGCGAGACCCACTGCCGTCTGGTCAAGTTCTTTTGCGCGTGCGGCGATCTCTGCCGGACTCGGAAGAGCCTCGAGGAGCGAGTAGGTCGAGTGACAGTGGAGGTGGACAAAGTCGGAGGATTTCACGAGAAGATGATAGCACGAAGAAGGGCTAGGTTTAGGGCTAGGGCTGGGAAAAATCCCCATCTTTTGGACCTAGCCCAAGCCCAAGCCCTGACCCTATTTACATTTACTGACATCCACCTTCACATTCACCCCGAGCGCTTTCTCCATGCATTTCTTCCAGCGCGGATTTTCACAGGTGTCATTGAGATAGTCTCCGTTCGTGTAGGCGAAGCATTCGTCCGTGAAGACGATCTTGAGAACTTGGCCGAGGCGCGCGTTGCACGGACGATGGATGCACGTGCGGCGGAGGAAATACGCGTAGTCGCGGACAAATCCACGCAGACCTTCGCGGCTGCGCGCGAGGTCGGAGAGTGTTCCGACGGATGTCACGAGGAGATCGACGGTGTTTGCGACGGAGAGATGCGTGTCGCTCGCCTGCGCGAAGACTTCCGCTTCCAACTGTCCTTGTTTCTCGCTGAATCGCTTGAACGTGATGCGGCCGTAGTCGTCGAGCATGGAGTCGAGGAGTCCCTTGGATGCTTTCTTCATAAATTCCTCCGGCGGCGAGCGGCGTCCGCCTTGTTTCAGGCGCAGCTCCTGGAACGCTTTCAAAATCTTCTGCTCGTCTTTCTCGAAGCTGAAATTGCTGCGCAGTTCCCACTCGACCGCGCCGCTCTTCCAGAGCTGGTCGCCTGTCGGGACGCAGCCCTCGATTTCTTTGTGCGAGCGAGGAGGCACGCTGTCCGGCAAATCCGTCTCTCGTCCGAGGAGCTCGTCGATCTCGATCTGCAGTTTCAGGAACGACTCTGCGCGTGTGACGATGTTGTCGAGGGTCGTTGCCACTTTCTGCACGGCATCTTTCTCCGCTTCGTTGGAGCTCGCGAGCGCGCCGGGCGATACCTTCGGGATGATGTTCTGGAGCGCCGTGAGGTCGCAGCCGTATCCGGCCGTCACGCTCGGTGGCAGGTAGTTGCTGTGGAACGGACAGATCTTTTCGATCTCGAGCACGCCGGGATCTGCCCGGCATCCGAGCGCGGCGCATTCCTCCCCTGTCTCGCGGAAGATGCCTCCTTCGACGGAACATGCCGTCGCTTTGCGCTCGTTGCACGTATCTCCTTTTTTTCCCGAGCAACACCAGCCGGTCTTCTCCGGCTCGAACAGACGCCGCTGCCACCATGTTTTGTCTTGGTAGAGGGGATCACGGCTGCCCTTCAGTACGTGCTCGAATCGCTCATTGAGAAAGAGAATAAGGTCCTGCAACCGGACGATGGTCATGATCTTCTTGTCCTTGATCGCCTGCTGGAGTTCGCCACGCACCTGTTCGATCTTCTTCTCGATCAAGTAGAGATCGACCCTCAAGCACGCCGTGTTTTCCGGGAGATCACGCTGCTGCGCGACAATCCGGAGCTTCGTATCGACCAGCGAGAGCACCGTGGAGCCCGCACTCTGCGACCACGGGAGGTAGTACTCCAGGAAGTCCTGCACGGCCGAACCCTGCTTTGCGTACGCGATTCCTTTGTCCGCGCGTTCGAGTACCTGCCGGACGTACGCGCTGATCGCAGGGCCCTCCGCTCCAGCTGTCACGGGTGTGAAGAGGATCACGAAGCCGATGAAAGACAGAGACAGGCGTTTCATGGTGAAGGGGCGGGGGAAGTCGTGCCCGAGGGTTTCGCGGACGTTGCGCCGATGGCTGCACAGAGTTGGTGCGCTTTCAATGCTTTCGATCCCGCTCCGTCACGCGGGCAGAGCTCGGTGGGGAATTTGATTTCCGTCAGATTGCCCAGGAGCTCCGCCGCGATCGCGGTGATCTCCCCCAGCGCGCGTCCGGCGACACGGAGGTAATTTACGTAAAGTGTCGTGCCGACGCGCGTGCCCAGACCCGGCGCCAGCCGTTTGATCTGCTCGGCGGGGTGACGACGTTCGATGATCTGATTGATGAGATGCATGGTGTTTTCGAGTGATGTCTCCAGCGGCACTTCCAGGCGTCGCAGCGCGTTCGTCTCGCACAGAATGGCCGCGCTCTGGGGCGGGAGCCCGTTCACCTGGCAGAGCGCCGTATCGATTTTCTGGATGATCCACCCCGGTCGGTACGACGGGAAGGACGTTCCCGTGACAGGAGGCGGTGTCATGAATGACGCGAAAGCCGGGTCCGCCGCCGCGCAGGAATCCCACGGGAACGCTTCATCTTGCACCGTGAACGCGGTGCGTCCCGGCATCAGGCGATGCTCTTCGAACGATTGTTCGATGCACTGTCCGATGTAACACATGGAATTTCCGATCGTGTTTGCGTACTTCGTCTGACACTCGGGGTTGCAAATATTTTTAAGCCCGTCTCGCAGGCCCTGCAGTCTGGGGTCCGGGGACTTCGTTGGGTCCGTAAGAGCCTGACACGAGAGAGATTTTAGTTTCGCCTTCCCGAGCGCATCGACAATTTGCTTCTGCCTCAGCGGATTGACAGGTTTTGTGGTACAAATGGCATTCGTTCCTTTGGCGCACGCGGCGTTCGCAAAGTAATCGACGCAATCCTGGAGCGAGATTTCGGGGAGGATGGAAGTTTTCGTGTTATCGAAGAGGCCGTCTTTCTGCACCGCTTCGCATGCGACCGCGAATGCGTCTTTCTCCACCATGCAACACGCGGCCGTGTCCGTTTTTCCGTAGAGCGCCGTCCCGGCTGGAGCGCCGCAGAGACGCTGCGACAGCACGAGGTCGTGCATCATGCTGTACAGCGGTGGCAGCGCCCTCGTTCCGGTCGTGCAAATTTTAATCTCTCCCTTTGCATCTTTCACGGGCACCGTTCCGTCCTTGGGTCCGCAGGCAGCTTTGCATTCGAAGATCACTTTGCATTCCGCGCACGAGGCCGTTTGCTTCTGTTCCTCCGCTCCTTGCGGCGGCGTCTGCCACAGCACATCGCGGCAGATGTTCGGACCGCTGTCGGTCATGCGCTCGGTTCCGGTCCTGCACCGCGTGAGCGTGATGGTGCCCGGGGTTTTCTTCACGCCCGGTTCTTCATCGCATTCGATGCCGGCTGCCTGCTCGATGGGACGGCAGAGGTATCCGAGCTTCGCAAACGGGAAGGTGCAGAGTCCCGCGCCGTCGCGAAGTTCCGGCGGATACGCTCCGCCAAAGAGCGCGATGCCCGGCGATTTATCGGAGAAGAGCGCCGGGAGCACGGGTTCCATCGGATTTTTCCATTGAAGTCCCGCGTCGCCGCTGATCACCGGTGCGCCGCCCCAACTTATCGGAGGCAAGACCTCCAGGAAGACCCATCCCGTGATGTCGCCGAGCTTGATCTCCGGGTAGAAGACGATGTCGCCGATGACGAGGGGCGGCTGAAAATTTTTCGCGTCCGTTTTCAGCCTGTTCCAGAGTTCTTTCAGCGCCTTCTCGAGGTTCTCGGTCTTGTTCTTTCCGTCCCATCGCTTGAAGAGATACTGGCGCTCCGTTCCGGGGAGGCTCGCCGTATCCGCTTTGAGCGGCAGAGGATATTCCTTGCGTTCCTCCGCGACGAACCGTGCGCCGTGCTGATAGCGCCATACCGCAGCCGTGCGCTCTTCCTTGGAAAGCTTGTCGAGGCTCTCTTCCAATTTCTTCACGAGATCTTTCCAGAGCGTGTCTTTGTCGTTGGGGAGGGGCTGCGCCCGGAAGGTGCCGTCTTGATCGGCTGACTCCTGATGCCCCGCGCGCCAGAGATTCACGAGACTCTTGTACCGTGATGGGAGTGTGGTCACGCGTCCCGGGTATCCGTCAATCGGGAGTTCGTAACTCGCGGCGATCAGCTGCAAGTCGCGCCCGAGCGTGCGGATGCGCTCCTCCGCTCCCGCATAGACGCGAATGCGGTCGACGTACGACGTGCAGAAACCGATGTCCATCGGCTCGCCGGTCGTTTTGTTCGTGCAGAATGCATTCCACTTACGCTGGAGCGCGAGGTCTACGCCGCCTGCCGAGATCTTCGGATCGGCGGGAGACACGACCTTGGTGACAAATTCCGCGACGATGTCCTCCACGCTCGGTTTCAAGTTGCGATCGAGGAGCATCTCCTGAAGCGTCTCGTCGCGCATGCGCTCGTAGAACGTCGCGGCAGTCGCGAGCTCCGGAGTGCCCCAGATGATCAGCGCCAAAAGAAGGAAGATGCGAATTTTCATTGCGAACCGGAAGAAGAATTCGGCGGATCACGCAAAGATGTCCGTGCATCCCACGCGCGCGGCAGACAAGCGGAGACATCCGCGGTGAGGCCGAGGATGTTTCGAATGTCGAGGGACGATCGCTGCAGACATTCCAAGCTCGCATCCACCGGTCGCAGCCGATCCATGCCGCCCAAATACGTCAGCGTGCGGTCGAGGGTCATGCGTGCCAGGAAGAGCTCTTGCTTGATGCGTTTGAGGCGGTCGCCGAAGGTCGTCAGGTGATCGAAAATGCCGACGACGCTGTCCTTCTGCACATCCTGCGCGACGCGCGACGGCAGGAAGAACCGCTGTTCATTGAGCGCGCACTCGTAGACGCGCAGGTACTCCAGGAGCACGACGCCGATGTCCGTCTCCCGCAGCCCCGTCCGGTCTTCCGAGTCTTTCCACGGGGGAAGCTTGGCCGCGAGCGCGCTGAGTTCCCCGCTCGGGACTTCGCGGACGTCTTCCGTGCAGCGGATGGTGCGCGGCTTCAAGTGCGCCTCCACGATCGAGCTCACCGTCGAGTGGTAGTCCTGGCTGAGTCTGTTGATGGGGTCTTTGATCATCAGGTACCGACCCGGCGGGAACGCGTCTTCCGATGATTCGCATGCGCCCAGGACGGGGTAGGCTTTGTGACCCGGCAAAAACGGTTGTCCGTAGGCGATGGTTGTTACAAAGGCGACGGCTACTGGAATGGTGGCAATGCATACAGACCGCGCGGACAGAAATGTTTTTCGTTTGTTCGTTTTTTGTTTTTTGTTACGAACCAATAGTCGCGCTTTGCGAACGAGAAACGAAAAACGAGCAAACAAGCAACCCGCCTTTGTCCCGACCTCTGCGGGACTACGGACGGGCAGGCAAATCGCCGGCTCTTTTTGGAGAGAGGTTGGATCAGAGCCGATCATGCAATGAATTTCATTGATCACACTGAGCGGAGAAACATGGGATGCGATGGAGTTGGCCCAGGAGGCCGACTGCCTGGCGGATGGGAGTCAGGAGCGACACGCGGAATTCCGTGAGGAACAGGTCGAAGTTCCGGGCAAAGTGCAGGAGCGACCGGTACGCGGCGTCGTACGACACGGCGAGCTTGAGCAGTTCCGATTCTTGATCGAGGAGTCTGCTTGCGACTTGGCGGCAGTAGCCGCGCATGAGCGCCTCTTGTCCTCTGTCTACGGTCTCGTTGAATTGACATGCGGGCATGGGATCGACCGGAAGTTCATTGCAGCCGGGAGTGCGCACCCTCGTCACGCCCGCTCTGCTTGCCGCTGCTTCGCAGACGGCGGCCACGCGGCAACGGAGGGCCCTGAAGCTCTGGGTGAGAGGCGGGACGAGCTCGGACGTGAGGACTTGTTTGGTCGCGAAGATGCCGCGACGGGGTGCGGCTTCATCTATTTGATCCATCGTTGCATCTTTGCGGCCGTCTTTCGTATCTACGGGCGATCTCCACTCCACGGTGCCGTTCACATCCAGCTTGATCCACGCATTGCCGCTCGTGTCGTAGCGCGTTTCGCCCAGCGGCGCCTCCTTCGCCTTCGTGTGACCGAAGAGGATGGTACGGTAGATCCGCTGTTCCTGAGCGAGCTCGCGATTTACCGAAACAACACACGCATCTGCCGAAGGTTTCACTTGAGCGTGTCCTGTGGGCACTCCCAGAAGAAGAGCGCACAACACACTCGCAAGCAGCCGGTAACGGAGAGATGCGATATTCATGGTGCAGATGTCGAAATAGATCCGGAGCCGCTCGCAGGGGACAGAGAAATCCGCGGCGGAACGCCGAAGGTCGGGTAGAGTTGCTCCGCGTTCACGCCGTAGGGCAAGTACTTGCCGTAGAGGCCGCCGGTCTCCGTGAGCGTGACGTGGCGGACGGTGTCCCGCAGGGCCGCGATCGCATCGGAAGACGTGGACGATGCTTGCGGGAACTGGATCTGCCAGCCGTCTGCTTGCTTTCGGTTCTCCGGGTGCAGCGTCAGACACACTTCGTCCTTCGGGTCGCACTTTTTCCGCGCACTGCTCACGGCACTCGCACTCGTGCTGGAACTCGAACTGCGGCGAGAGCTCGTGCTGGAACTTGCGATCTTGCCCTCGGCATGCGACTCGAAATCTTCTTTGAGCAGCACTGCCGGGCGCGCGCCGATGCGCGTCAGACGCTCCATGAGGTCCATCTCCACGTGCATGCACTGCGTCTGGTTCCACCCGCAACATTCCAGCGCTTTCAAATCTTTGTCTCCGTCCTCGGTCGCGCAGGTCGGAGGTTCCCAGTCGGGGTCACTGCGTCGCGGGAGACTCTCCCAAAACTTCTTGTACTGCTGGTCCATGTTTTTGATGAGCGTGTGGGCGGCCTCCAGCGCTTGCGTCGGTCCCGCGAGGTCGATCGCCTTCGGAGGAGTGACCACGGCGGGTCGCAGCGACACATTCAGCTTCGCGATCTGCTTCGTAATTTCCTTGTAGATGCTTGGGATCGGCGGAAACGACGGGAAGGGCGGCTTCGGCACATCCGCCTCTTTCATCCCGGGTCTCGGGAGCATGACCCTCACGCGTACGAGCGTTGGTTTCAGCACAGGGATCACCGCCGTGCCGGCCGTGATGCGGAGATTCGAAAAGTCGAAGATGAGGTCGGGTTCGGTTTGCGGCACCGTGATCTGCGGGAAGCTTGCGGAGAGAGCCAGTTTGCGGACCGCTCCGCGCGACTCCGTCGGGGGCATCCAGGGGTCGAGGAGCGAGTAGATCGACGTCGTGAAACGATCATTCCTGCACCACGGCATGTTCGTCTTGTCGTGGAAGTTCACGTACGCCTGCTGCACGTCGATCCATTTCTTCTGGAGCGCGAGCCTCTGCGCGCGACTCTCGAGGAACGTCTTGTACGCCGTGAGATTTTTCTCCATCCACTCCGCGATCTCCCGCACGATCTGGTTCTGCGCCTCCGCGACCGAGCCGATGTAACGCGGGAGCTCGGCACGAAGTGTTCGAACCGCCTCTGCCTGCTCCGCGTATTTCTCCAGCTCCTTCATGTACGCTTTCATCTTTCTCACGGTTGCGGTCTGTCCGCTCAGCGGCGTGCCGTCCGGTTTCGATCGCTCGTTGATGGCGGTCTGCCAGGCCTGCGCGTACGCCCGGAATTCCGTCGGTGATCCGAGCGGGACCACGATCGGGATCGGCTCTTCCTCGATCTTCAGGAGGAGCGAGCGTTCCAGGAACGATGCGATCTGTCCGAGGAGGTCCTCTCGCGCGTGCACCTGCACCTCGATCGCCTCCATCCGCGGGTCGTTGCGCGTGCTGCTGCTCGTCTGCCCCTGGCTGATGGTTCCCTGGTAGATGGGATCCAGGTGATCGATCCCAAACGACCATGTCGGCGGGACGAAGAGCCGCACGATGGGCGGGGAGAAGAGCTTGTGCGCATCGGTTTGGAACGTCTGCCACCACTCGACCACCGTGCGCTCATCGCCGCGCTCGTTGCTGACGGTATCGTCGAACGCGCGCAGCGCCGTGCTCCCCGTCGTCGTCTTCGTCACGCGGATCTTCGCGGTATCGACGGAGAGGAGAGCAGTGGAAAGATCTTTGTTGTACGTGTCGTGAAATACTTTTTCGCTAAGGAAGGAGATGCCGCCTCCGAGATTTTCATACCAGAGATCTTTCGAAGCATCGAAGGTTTGATCACGCTTGATCAGCTCTTCATCTTTTGCTTTCGTCTTTTCGCCCCACGTCCCCTTCCCTTTTTGCGTCTCCGGACGCTTCGTTACATCGAGTTCGATGACACAGCGGCGGTCCTGCATGCCCGTGCGCTTCGTCTTCGGGTCAAACTCATCGTAAATGCCGTAGCAGGCGATCGGGATCTTGCTTGCGGAGTTCACGTCACGCGATTGACTCCCCGACTTATTGTCTGTCTTCACTTTCGCACGCGCGTAGCTGCCTTCATAGGCGCGGAAGTACGATTCAAAGTTATGCGTGATGCTTCCCGGATGGTCGCGCTCTTCCGTCCCCGAACGTCTGACGAACGTGTACTTTGCGATCGGGCTCGTGCGACAGCCGGGGCCGGGGCATCGGCAGTCCGCTCCTTTGCAACCGGTGGCGTTGTCCATCTCTTGCGCGGTTTGTCCGGGGACGCAGGGGTCTGTCGATCCCACGAAGTGATCGGTGCAGAGGTAGCGATCCTTCCATTGGGCGCATGTGTATCCAATGAGAACAGTTGCATTGTTGATGACGGCGTACTGCGCCTCCACGCGCGCGCAGTCGCGATATTTCCATTGATTCAGCCACTGGCAGAACTCGATGCATTTCTGCTGGTTATGAGGCGGTTCGATCTCCTTCTCTTTTCCGTTGTACTCTTCGAACTCCGGATCGCGCTTCGGTTCTTTCTCGTTGCGCCAGAGACACGGTGGATCTTTGAAGTACGGATACGCAAATGTTTTCGTCTCAAATCCTCCGGGGAGTCCGCTGTTGCTTTGCCCGTTGTCGTTCCACACTTTTTTATTGATGCGACGAGTCTCCGGGTCGCACGCGGTTGCGAGTCCTTTGGTGGTCGTCGGGAATTCAAATCCATCTCCAAGGAGACCGCCCTTCTCCACGCGTTGCGCCATCCCCGAGGTAACGTTGCCAAGAGGGTTTCCTTTTCGTCCGGGCACGCCGGAGACCTGCGGAATCTTGTCACTCACGCTCTGTGCCAAGTCCCATCCGCCGCACTGCGCCTTCGCGAGTTCATCGGGAATCGTGTTCTGCACCATCTCTTTTACCTCTTCGAAAGAGCCGGGCGGTTTCGTGGGAAATGGGAAGTGTTTGGCGTACACCCCCGGCGAAGCGAGTAACAGCGCCCAGAGCAGCCCGAAGAGGAAAACGGAATATTGCACTGGATGTGGGTATGAAGATTTCCTTATATTGTAGCAGAAAAAACGCTTCGCCTCGCTTCGCGGACATTGCTACATTCTTAAATTGTTACATTGATCATGAGTTTAGTTTTTGTCTCTTAACAGCCTCAGGATCGGTTGCGGAACAATGTAACAATATAACCATGTAATAATTTTTTATCATCGCAATCACATCCGATTGCCGTCTCCTTTAATAGGTGTACAGTCGTTCACGTTACTCCCGCATGCGCGGGATCGTGACCTCCTTCTATCCCATTTCCCCTTCGAGATATGTTCTCCATGAATCGCGTGCACATCATCGGCTATCAAACACAACCCGTCACCATCCGCCAGACGCCGGGCGGCACCAGCGTGACCGATTTAAACTTGGTTGTTCCCTACAGCTTCAAGGCCGAAAGCGGCGAGATGCTGGAAGGCAAAGGTTTCCACACCATCACCCTCTGGGGTCCGATGGCGGAGGTTGCGGGCAAGTATGTCCGCGCCGGCAGCCAGCTCTTCATCTCCGGTCGTCTGCAGACAGACAGCTGGGAGGACGAGAAATCCGGCGAGAAGCGCAGCAAGACCAAAATGGTCGCGCTCGACATGATTCTCCTCGACCCTAAGACCGGGCAGATCCCCGCTCCGGCCGGCAAGCCGCAGCACGTGACGAGCTGCCTGAACCGCGCGGACATTATCGGGCACGTCACCCGAGACCCGGAGATCCGCACGACCACGAGCGGTCAGCAGGTCCTGACTCTTGGCGTTGCGACAAACGAGCGTTGGAAAGACAAGAGTTCCGGCGAAGACCGCGAGCGCACGGAGTTCCACAATGTCGTCGTGTGGGGCCCGCTCGCGCAGGAAGTCGCGCAGTACATCAAGAAAGGAAACCGCGCCTACGCTTCCGGCCGGGTGCAAACCCGCAGCTGGGAGACGAAAGACGGCGCAAAGCGCTACACGACGGAGATCATCGCGGACGCGGTGTCCCTCCTCGGCGTAAAAAACCCGATCGCTGAGTCCTCTTTCCAGACGGATGCAGTTGCCTCCCGTCCCGCAAAGCGGGACGAAGAGCCGATGGAGCCGTCCGTCCCCATCGGCGCCGTGCCGGAGATCTCCTACGCATCCGAAATCAAAGCGGAGGATCTCCCCTTCTGATTTGAAATATTCCATGGGTGCCGACCTGGTCGGCGCCTTTTATTTACCCGTGTGGAAGATTTTTTGGCGGAATTTGCGGAGGTGGATCCATGGGCGCGCCGGGATCCGGTGGAACAGGAGGCGGATTTAGTTCTTCTTTTGCGCGATGAAGCCACATACGTTGAGGTGCAAAGGCAGGAGGCGCTGGATTAAACATGTTCATAATTTCAATGATTCGCTGCATATGTTCTGGAATAACGAGTTCGGGCGAGGCAGGTTTCGCGGAAATGGGTTTACTCATTTCCACCCAGTGTTTCGAGGTGGCCTTGGCTTCCGTGAAAAGTGTGGAAAGAGCAAGAATGACGCCTCCGATGATTTGCGGCGGCATTTTCGATTTTTTTGGCGGCAGCGCAATGTCTTGCAAGGCATTCCAATCGCTTTCAACAGGCTCCGGACTTTCTTCAAGAGGTTTGGGTGTCTGTACGGGAGCGAGCATTTCTTGCGGAAGAGCGTGTCCATTCGTTTTTGGTTCCGGTTTTACGGTCGCCGCATCTGGCGGGAGCCCTCGTCTTTCCAATTCGCGGGGAACATCCCGCGCCCAGAATTGCTCCATCGAATTCATAAAGGTCACACTAGTCCTTCTTTTTCTGACCGCAAGTTTCCTCTACAGGGAACGATTCTTATGGCTTGTGGACGACATTTGACAGCACATAGAAAAGATCATATGGTCATTTCAATGATGCGGGAATCGTACGACATCAATGTGCTCGCACTCGTGAAAGGAGAAGAGCGCTATGTTTTTATGTACGATGATGAGCATCGTGCAGAATGCCTAAGGCGGCTGGGCCGATTTGCTTCGAACCCAGATCTCAGCTTTACGTGGCTTGACGCGACAGTTCTTTCACAAAAAATTCGTCAAGAAGCTGAAAAAGTCACCGGTGTTGTTGATACGCGATTCGATGACCCATCGAGCCGGAAAAAAGAGCCATAGCCCGAGTCGCCGGAAACTTTTTCTGAGCCGTTCACGCCGTTAGAGCCAGATGCCTATTAGAAATATGTGCGCCCATTTGACTCCACGAAGCGCATCTCGACCTCCAGTTTCTCGGGAATTTTCTTTTGTACGGCATCAACGACCGCTTTTGCGTTGGCGTAGGTCGCCTTGCCGATGTTGAGCAAAAAGTTCGCATGTTTTTCGGCGATCTGGACATCGCCCACGCGAAATCCACGAAGCCCGGCGGCATCGATCAATTTCCACGCGGGCGTGTCGCCAACTGTCTTGAAGCAAGAGCCTGCTGTCTTCACGTGGGGTTGTGTTTCGATCCTTCGCTTGAGGAGCTTCTCGATCTCTCCTTTGATCTCAGCCTCCGGTCGCGAGGGCAGTTGGAGTGTTGTCTCCCAGATGATCACAGGGTTCTTTTGATCTTTAAAAAAGCTCTCGCGGTAGCGGAAACCGCAGTCGGTTTGCGAAAAGGTTTTCCACTTCCCATTCACGAGGGCGGTCACGGATTCCACGTAATGATCGATCCAAATCCCTGTCGGTCCTTGCCCCGCATTTCCAAAGATTGCACCGCCGACGGTACCGAGGATTCCCGTGAGCGGAGAGAGATCGAGCCGTTCCTTTGCGAGTTCGTTGATGAGCATCGGGAGATTTTTCCCCGCCTGCACCGTCACGCGATTTTTATGTATCGTCACGGCGTCCGCTTTGATGCGCACGACGAGGACATTGATGGTTCCATCCGCAAACACGGTGTTCGATCCCCCGCCGAGGACAAAGAGAGGAAGATTTTTCTCCGCCGCGAACCGAAGTGCTTCCTCCGCGTCTTCCTTCGTTAGGATCTCCGCATAGTACCGTGCGGCACCACCAATGCGCATGGTGGTTTTGCTGCCGACTGCGACGTTTTCTTGGATGGTCATACGATTTTTTTGGCTTTTTCTAGCCGTTTCAGCGTCTCCTCCTTCCCGAGGATCTCCGCAACTTCAACGGCACCCGGACTGTAGGGAAGTCCCGTGAGCGAAGCGCGAAGGGGCCAGAGGAGTTGTCCCAGCTTGAGGTCGCCCTTGCCTGCGCGCTCCTTGAATGCCGCGAGGAGCGTTTCAGCTGTCCATTTTTTATCGGAAATACCCTCCAAAATCTTTCGATCTTCCTCGAGGAGCGTCGGCAGTTTGTCTTTCGTCACTTTCTGCTTCTCGTTTGCGAGCACGTCGAGCGTCACGTGAGGAGTTTCGTAGAAGAAGTGCATCAAATGCGCAGCTTCGGAGAAGAAGAGGATGCGTTCCTGGACGAGGGCTGCTTTTTTTCCAAAATCTTTATCTTTCTGAGCTGCAGGATATTTCTCTCCGACGATCGGCTGGATCCGCTTCGCGAAATCCTTAGGGTCCATTTTCCGCATCCACTGGCCCTGCAGCCAATCGAGCTTCTCGACGTCGAAGACCGCTCCTCCCTTTTGGATCCGCTCCAGCGAAAACTGCTCGACGAGTTCTTCGAGGGAGAAGATCTCTTGTTCCGTCCCGGGGTTCCACCCGAGGAGGGCCAGGAAATTGAGGAGCGCTTCCTTGAGGTACCCTTTTTTAATGTAGTCCTCCGCCGCGGCGTCCCCCTGGCGCTTGCTCAGCTTCGACTTATCTTTATTGAGAAGCAACGGGACGTGCGCGTACTGCGGGGGGAGCCATCCAAACGCTTCGAAGAGCAGGATGTGCTTGGGCGTCGAGCTCAACCACTCCTCTCCCCGGAGGACCAGGTCGATCCCCATGTGATGATCATCGACGACGTTCGCGAGATGGTACGTCGGGAAGCCATCGCTTTTCAGGAGCACCTGGTCGTCGATGGTATGTCCTTTGAAAGACACCTCCCCGCGGACGGCATCGTCGAACAGTATGGTTCTCTCGCGAGGGACACGAAGACGTATGACCGATGGCGCCTCTTCTTTCAGTTTTGCAGCGACTTCCTCTGGTGCAAGGTCCAAACAGTGGCGGTCATACATCGGCGCTTGCTTCAATGCTTGCTGCTTCAGGCGCATCTGCTCGAGCCGCTGGGGCGTGCAGAAACAGCGATAGGCGTGACCTTTTTCGATCAACTCCTCGGCATGTTTTTTATAGAGGTCGAGCCGCTCGGACTGGAAGTACGGCCCTTTCCCTCCTTTTTCGGCTGGCACGCCTCTGTCGAGGACGACTCCTTCATCAGGAGAGAGCCCCGCCCAATGGAGCGTCTCGAGGATATTTTCGACGGCACCCGGCATACTGCGTGCTTGGTCCGTGTCTTCGATGCGCAGGATAAAGATCCCTTTCTGCTGCTTCGCGAGGATCCACGTGAAGAGCGCGGTGCGCAGTCCTCCGATATGGAGGAAGCCGGTGGGCGATGGGGCAAAACGGGTTCTCAAGCTGGCGGTGAAGATGAAGTTCCAACGATTGTTACATTGCTATATTGCTAAATTGTTAGCAAAGCAAGTTGGAGGGGTATTGTACATAAAATCCCCAGAATCGCTTGCGGAGCAATGTAACAATTTAACAATGTAATATCTTAGGTCATGCTGAAAAGACACTCTAATTCGTCACTTCTACGTTGTAGGTGATCGGCTCCAGCGGCTTGTCGTGGGAATCGCGCGAAAGCTGCATGATGCCGTCGATCACGTCCATGCCCTCGGTCACATTGCCGAAGACCGTGTGCTTGCCCTCCAACCACGGGGTGGATTTGCCGTGGATGATGAAGAACTGGCTGCCG
>JACPYA010000054.1 GCA_016196295.1 Candidatus Peregrinibacteria bacterium
CACGCAGCCGAGCCTCGTTTCCATCATTGAGAAGCAGATCACGGCGTTCTATCCGGACGCCGAAGTGACTCTGCAGAAGACGCCGGACATCTGGCCGAAGGGCAGCAAGCTTGTGGCCTACACGCTTTCACCGAAGAAGAAGTTTCTATTCCCGATTCGTTCGTACGACCAGATGCAGGACGATCCGCTGAACGACATCGCCAACGTCCTCTCGAAGACCGAGCCCGACGAAGCCGCGACGGTACAGGTGATCATTACGCCGGCGTTTTCCGATCGCTGGAGCAAGAAGGTGAAGCGCTATGCAAGCTTGAAATTCAAAGGCAAGCAAGATCGCTTGATCGGTCGCATTCCGATTTTGTCGAGTCTCATTCGTGTCATCGGCGGCGTCGCCACGGGCACGGAAGGCTCCACCTTCGCGCCCGGCGCAACCTCCGGCGACAGCTTCGTCCGCATGATCCAGCCGGAAGAAGAGCTCTACAAGCGCATGGGCGAGAAGGCCGGCATGAGCGGATTCCATTGCTCCGTGCGCGTGCTCGCATCTGCGAAGACGTGGAAGCGCGCGCTCGACATCACGAACAACATGCAAGTCGCGTTCAACGTGTTCAAGGACATCTACGGCAACTGGTTCATGAACCGCCGCATCTTCGTCGATTTCTTCCCGCTCGCGTGGAACGCGCCGCTCATGCACTGGCTCTGGAAGCACCGCATCAACGGCTTCTTCCACAAGCGCTGCCTGCTCGTCGAGAAAGAACTTGCGGGCCTCTACCACTTCCCGGACAGCCGTTACAACAAGATCCCGATCATCCAGTGGATCACCTACAAAGTGCTGCCGCCTCCCCCGAACGTCCCGAAGGACGGCATCGTCATCGGCATCAATCGCCACCGTGCCATCGAGACGCCGATTCATTTCCTGGACAAAGACCGCACGCGTCACCAGTACATCATCGGAAAATCCGGTTGCGGAAAATCCGCCCTCATCAGCTACCAAGCGCGTCAGGATATCGCCAATGGGGCGGGCGTGTGCGTCGTGGATCCGCATGGAGACCTGATCGAAGACGTGCTCGCGCACGTTCCCAAGGAGCGCGCGAAGGACGTGATCGTCTTCGACCCCAGCGACATCGAGCGCCCGATGGGCCTCAACCTGCTCGAAGCGACGACGGAGGAAGAGAAAGATCGCGCCTCCCTTGACGCGATGGAGATCTTCATCAAGCTCTTCGGCAACGAGATCTTCGGCCCGCGCATCCAGCACTACTTCCGCAACGGTTGTCTGACGCTCATGGACGACGAGGACGAAGGCGCGACGCTCATCGACGTGCCGCGACTCTTCGTCGATGAAGAGTTCCAGCGTTACAAGGTGAGCAAGTGCAAGAACGCAGTTGTCCGCAGCTTCTGGGAACATGAGATCGCGAAGACCGGCGCGCGCGAGAAGGAAGAGATGATCCCGTACTTCTCGGCGAAGTTCGGGCCCTTCGTCACGAACACGACGATGCGAAACATCATCGGGCAGCCGAAGAGTGCGTTCAACATCCGCCAGATCATGGACGAGGGGAAGATCCTCCTCGTGAACCTCAGCAAGGGAAAAATCGGCGACATCAATGCGCAGCTCCTGGGTCTCATCTTCGTGAACAAAGTGAACATGGCTGCGCTCAGCCGCGCGGATGTGCCGCAAGAACAGCGCCGGCGTTTCTACCTGTACGTCGATGAATTCCAGAACTTCACGACCGATGCGTTCGCGACCATCCTCTCCGAGGCCCGCAAGTACGAGCTCGGCCTCATCATGGCGCACCAGTACATCGGGCAGCTCGTGGGAAAGACCGCGGAATACGACCAGGCCAGCACCAAGATGCGCGACGCCGTCTTCGGCAACGTGGGCACCATCCTCAGCTTCAAGATCGGCGCGGAAGACGCGGAGTACATGGCGAAAGAAATGGCGCCGGTGCTGGGCGAACAGGACGTCATCGGCATCCCGAACTTCCACTGCTACGTGAAGCTGAACATCAATAACACGACGTCGCGCCCCTTCAGCATGGCGACGATCTATGACGAATCGAAGCGAAACGACAAGCTCGCCGCGCTCATCAAGGAATACAGCCGCATGAAGTACGGGCGCAAGAAAGTGTTCGTCAATCAAGAAATTGAAGACAGAATCGGTATTGTGAGATAAGCAGACGCTAGCCAATTGAGTTTTTTTTCAGGCGAAGAATACTTGCTTCGACGCAAATAGTCTCGATCGAAGGAAAAACGTCTTGCGGACTTCATAGACCCTTCAATTCTATCAGAGCTGCGACATCCTCCGCATCTTTTTTTCGGTCGGATTTTCTCTTCATTTTTATGAGATCATCAATGGAAACCACAGGAATTCGAATGTTCCACGTTTTTAGAATCATTTGATGCTTTTTGTATTTCTCGAATTTAAGGGATTCTCCGACAATCACGTCAATATTGAATTGCGGCTCTTTGACATTTTCAAACGTAAAGGCAGTAAGATTTTTATTGCGAATCCATTCTTCCACTTTCCCCTCATTGCTCAATTCTTCCAAGGCGACCGGCAATTTCTTTTCGTAATTCATTTTCTTCATAAGTGCGCCCATTTTTTCAACATTCTTCTCATTGAGGGCAAGAAGGATATCGAGATCGCCTGTAAAGCGCGGATAACCGTGCAGGTTCATCGCCACTCCGCCAACGACGAGATACTGGATCTTCGCTTTGTTGAGAGCCGTGAAAATGCGACCGTACGGGTTCATAAGGAAAATTTTATAGATCTTTCCCACGGAGAGCTATGCGATCCTTGCCATCTCTTGCTCCTTCCCGTAGCCTCCGAAAGCTATGCCAAGCTTTTCCGATCTCCGAAACGCGTACAAGCTCCAGAAGGAAGCGAAGCGCGTGAAGAAGGAGCTCAAAAACATCCACGTCGAGGCGGAGGCCCAGGGCGTGAAGGTCGTCGTGACGGCGGAACAGGAAGTCGTATCCATCACGATCGCGCCGGGCGTCTCGATGGATGCGCTGCCAGGACTTCTCATCGATGCGCTGAATCGAGCGCTCAAAAAAGCGCAGGTCGTCTCCGCCGAGCGGATGCAGGGGATCATGAAGGAAATGGGCGTCACCGGAGCGGAAGGACTGTAATCTGTCACACGTGAAGCGATTTTTCCTTGCCATCGTCGGCCTCGCGATTGTCGGGACGGGTATCTTTGGCTGGTACCGGCTCAGCTTGCGTCCGGTGGATGCTTCTTCCGACCGCAACGAGGTGGTGAAAATCCCCGAGGGATCGTCGCTCAAGGCGATCGCGAAAATGTTGGAAGAGGAAGATCTCATCCGATCCTCGCGGGTCTTCGTCCGCTACGCGAAGTCCGTCGGCG
>JACPYA010000056.1 GCA_016196295.1 Candidatus Peregrinibacteria bacterium
AAGAGTAGATGACGATCTACGGAAAAGGACTGGTACAATTCTCTGTATGGAAAATAACCGCCGCATCGCACAGCTGTTCCGTCAGATGGCGGCGCTTTTAGACGAACAGGGAGTGGCGTTCAAGCCCGCTGCCTACAGGCGCGCGGCACAGGTGCTGGAGGACATGCCGCAGGATGTGTCGAAGATCGCGGATAAAAAGGCGCTCATGGGCTATCCCGGCATAGGAGAGGCCATGGCCTCGAAGATTTTGGAATACCTGGAGACGGGGAAAATCGCGCATCTTGAGAAGCTCCTCGCGGAGCAGGGGGGCATCCCGCCCGAGCTGATGGAGATCGAAGACCTGGGGCCCAAGCGAGCACGCCAATTGCAGAAGGAACTTGGCATCAATACCGCTGCGGACCTCATCAAAGCCGCGGAGGCGGGAAAACTCCGCGATCTGCCACGCTTCTCCGAGATCATGGAGGCGAAGATTCTCGCAAATGCCAAGCGGGTGAAAGAGCGATCGCGTCGGTTCGCTCGCAGCGAGGTTGTGAAGGACGTCGAAAAGATTTTAAAGACGCTCAGAACCGTTGCGGGAGTCGAGCGAGCGGAGGCTGCAGGTTCCTACCGGCGAGAGAAGGAAACCATCGGCGATCTCGATATCGTGGTGGTTGCGGCAGATCCCGAAAAAATCGCGGAGGTGTCACACGCGATTGCGGCGCTGCCCATCGTGCGCCACGTCGTCGCGCACGGCGGCACGAAACTCTCGTTCGACCTTACATCCGGTCTCCGCACAGACATCCGTTTCGTCAGTCGCGGGCAGTGGGGAAGCGCGCTCCTCTACTTCACCGGCAACAAAGATCACAATATCTCGCTTCGCAGGAAGGCCATCGAACGCGGATGGAAATTGAATGAGTATGGGCTCTTCAACGGCGCCAAAATAGTCGCAAGCAAGGAGGAGGTAGATATTTATAGAAGTCTAGGGTTGCCTTTCATAGAACCGAAAGATCGAACGGCTGAATTGTCTTCAAACAACACTGATGGTCTTCCTTTTTGATAGGAGGAAGTATTGATTGGTCTTATTGGTCGATTGGGTGATGTTTAAGATTGTCCTGATGGCCCTCACACCCGAAGGGTCCCCCTTGGGGCCTAACCTTCTCCCTACGGGAGAGGGCATAGCATTTTCTGTTGAAGGATTTTTGCACCGAGTGCAACATCCCCCTCTCCCAGGGGGAGAGGGCTGGGGTGAGGGTGCGTGTGGACAAAAAATAATGATGCAAATACTTGCCCGAAGGATCGATCAAAAAATCACATAAAGCTCTCGCCTTTTTCTGTAAGATAACCCATGGTGGGATGGCTGAGTCACGTCGGTCGCGACCAACGTGACTGAGCGGTCGTTTTACAGCATAACTTCTGACAGGCTCTCTCTAATTCTTCTAAGGAACGTCTGAAGAATAGCACTCCCGATCTTCGCTGATCCGCATCGGGGCTTTTTTGCGTGCCAGCTGGCGATTGAAGCGAAGGATTCGTGGCTTTTCTCTGCTGTTTCTCTGAACCCGGGCACGATGCCCCCTTATCATG
>JACPYA010000055.1 GCA_016196295.1 Candidatus Peregrinibacteria bacterium
GGCTTTTGTGCTGTGGCACTGCAAGCGAAGCCGATGGTTTGACCCGCCCGAACGATCTGATCGTTCGGATCGGGCGGGTTCCCCGGAGCTTGCTCCGGAAGAGGGAGTCCAGAGCTTGCTCTGGGGTTCATACCAATGATTTGTTTCCTAATCAGCTAACAAGCTAATAAGCTAGACCGCATGGATCTCACACTCTTTCTTACCCTCTTCGTTGCAGGCATCTTGACCATTCTTTTGCCCTGCATCCTGCCGCTCATTCCGATCGTGCTCGGGGTCAGCATCGCCGGACGAAGCCGTTGGCGTCCTCTCTTTGCCGTGCTCGGGATGCTTGTGAGCTTCGTCGGGTTCACGTTCCTGCTCCTCGTGGTGCTGAACCAGTTCGTCGAGGTGGCGGATTACATTCGCATCGGAACATACTATATTCTTCTTCTCTTCGGTCTTGGTTTCCTGACCAGCAACGCTTGGGTCCAGAGGATCGGTGCCGTACTCGGGGCCAGTTTTTTCGTTTCCAAAGGACTGCTGCCGATGGGGATCGTCGCAGTTATCGGGCTGGTTGCCATGGAAATTGGGGGGATGATCGCCACCCGTCTGCAACAGATCGGATCCGATCTGCAGGGCAAGGCTCGTGCGGAGTTTGGTGAAGATACGCCCCTCACCGCGTTTATTATCGGGCTCACGCTCGGTCTTGTCTGGGTGCCGTGCGCCGGACCCGCGCTCGGGTTTGCCTTCACGCTCGTGCGCGAGGAGCCAGGGATTCGTGCAGCGGCTTTCCTCGGTGCGTATGGACTTGGCACGGCCGTCCCGCTTCTTCTCATCGGCTACGGCGGACAGGCCGCGGTCCATTCCGTTCGGGCTCTTACGAAGTACACCGGTGTCGTGAAACAGGTCGCCGGAGCGCTCCTCATCGTCACCGCGCTCGGGCTCCAATACAACTGGCTGTTCCAGCTCCAAACCTGGCTGGTCGAGAACACGAGCTTTGGAACACTCGGGACCGATCTCGAAGAAAAACTGTTCGGCGAAGACATGGACGTCGAAAATCCCATGGTTCCCACACCGCCAAATGATATTCCGCTTCCCCCGGGTTCTATGCAGCTTCCAAAATTGCCAAAAATCACCCGCGCGCCGGAGTTTTCCGGACTCGGCCCCTGGCATAACTCAGAGCCCTTCACGCTGGAGAGCTTGCGGGGCAAGGTCATCCTCGTCGATTTCTGGACCTACAGCTGCATCAACTGCATCCGCACGCTCCCGTACCTCCGCGGGTACTGGGATCGCTACGCGAGTGGAAAGTTGAAAGTGGAAAATGGAAAAATAACGAACGATTTTGTGTTGATTGGCGTGCACTCGCCGGAGTTCATCTTTGAAAAGAGCGAAACGAACGTGAAGGATGCGATCCGCCGTCACGGTCTCACGTACCCGATCGCCCAGGATAATGATTTCAAGACCTGGAGAGCATTCGCCAACCGCTACTGGCCCGCGAAGTACTTAATCGATGCGAATGGCTACGTCCGGTACACGCACTTTGGAGAAGGAGCGTATGAGGAGACGGATTTGGCGATTCAGAGCTTGCTTGCGGAGATCGGAGTGAATATGGAGACCAATGAGACCAAGGAAACCAATGAGACCAAGGAATCCGGACGACGAGACCGATCCCCGGAAACATATTTGGGCTCACGAAGTTGGCCGGCGCTGGGGAATGGTGTCGATCTTGAAGCAGCCAGAGAGGGATATGATTATTACTGGCCAGCGGTCGATAAGAAATTATCCCTGCATCAGTATGCGCTTTTCGGCCGATGGCGCTTGGTGGAGGATGAGCGTCAAGTTTTAGAATCGGAAGAAGGAGAAATTCATATGCGATTCCGGGGCGCCGAAATTAACCTCGTCATGGGCATGAAAGAGGGAAGTGTACCTGCGAAGGTCGAGATTTTCGTGGATGGCAAAAAAACGAAAGATTTCACCATCGATAAGCAAGATTTGTATGAGCTCTGGAAGGGTGAATACGGAGACCACCTGATTGAGATCAAGATAAGCGGAGAGGGCGCGGAAGGTTACGCGTTTACGTTTGGGTCGTAACCGGAATTAAAACCGTAGGCGTCGATTGCAATCGACGCCTACTATGGGATACATCGATTGGTTAATGCGCCATCGCCGGCTCTGCCATCGACTTCTTCGTGAGGATCGATGTGGCGACAGGTGCCGGGGCAGGTCGCATCATCGGAAGATCGAGTTGTAGGTCGTACGCCGGCATGCCGTGCTCGCCGATATCCAGACCTTCCAGTTCTTCCGTGGTGCTGACGCGCAGGCCCATCACCGCCTTGATCGCATACCAACCGACAGCAGAAGCGATAGCCGTGAACGCACCGACGGCGAGGACGCCGATTGCTTGCGTGCCCAGGAGGCCCACTCCGCCACCGTAGAAGAGCCCATCGACGGTGGAGAGGGATCCGGCCTGCGTCGCGAAGAGTCCGTATGCGAGTGTGCCCCAGATGCCGTTCGTCAGGTGGACCGCGAGCGCTCCGACCGGGTCATCGACGCGGATCTTCTCGAACCCGAAGACCGCGAGCACCGCAAGGGAGCCTGCGACCCCGCCGATGACCAGTGCTCCCGTCATCGAGACGGCATCGCAGGGCGCGGTGATGGCAACGAGCCCCGCGAGCGTGCCGTTGATGATCATGCCGAGGTCCGGTTTCTTTTGCATGTACCACGACGTGAGCAGAGCCGTCAGCGTTCCGGCCGCCGCCGCCAGGTTCGTGGTGAGGGCGATGTGCGCGATGGCACGACCGTCCGCCGCCATGGTGCTTCCCGGGTTAAACCCGAACCATCCGAGCCAGAGGATGAGGCCCCCGAGCGTCGCGCTCGTCATGCTGTGTCCGCGGATCGTCTGCGCTTTGCCATCCATCGTGAACTTGCCGAGGCGCGGGCCAAGGATCATGGCCCCCGTCAGAGCCGCCCAGCCGCCGATGCTGTGCACGACGGTGGAACCGGCGAAGTCATGGAAACCCATCGCGCTCAGGAAACCGCCGCCCCAGATCCAATGCCCCGCAACGGGGTAGAGCACGGCCGTCATGAGGAAGGAGAACGCGATGAACGCGGGGAACTTGATGCGCTCCGCAACCGCTCCGGAAACGATCGTGGCTGCCGTTCCCGCAAAGACCAATTGGAAGAAGAACTTCGCCGCCATCGGCACAATCGTCCAGTCGAGCGATGCAAAAGAAGACGATCCGTTGATCAGCGACGGGAAGAATCCCGTGAGTCCTACGAGGGGATTGCCGTTACCAAACATCAGGCCAAAGCCGACTGCCCAGAAGGCGATACTGGAAATCGCGAAGACGACGTAGTTCTTCGCGAGGATGTTCACGCAGTTCTTCGCCTGGCAGAGGCCGGACTCCACGAGCGCGAAGCCGGCGTTCATGAAGAACACGAGGAACGCGGCGGCGAGCACCCAGACGGTGTCCAGAGAGACTTTGAGAGAATCGAGGGTCAGTTCCATAATGATGAGGGGGAAAGCGCAGGTTTTCAACCTGCGGAGAATGGAAAACTTTAACGATTATGCATCAAAATATTTGAAATATTCATTCGCCGTGGGCCGCATCGCTTCGTCGGAGACTTCTCCTCGCTTCTGCGCGACGTAACTTTCCAGGAAGTTCTTGCTGAAGACTCCTTTTTTCATCAGGAAAGCGTGGTCGGCCTCCAGACAGTCGAGCGCTTCGCTTAAGTCTCCCGGCGCGTGCGGGATCTTGCTCAGTTTCTCCGCATCCATGTGGTAGAGGTTCTCCTCCGTGAACGCTCCCGGGTCGATCTGATTCTCGATGCCATCGAGCCCTGCCATGAGCATCGCTGCGAATGCGATGTAGGGGTTACAGGTTGCATCCGGCATGCGGAATTCGACGCGCTTCGCCTTGGGATTATTGGAATACATCGGGATACGGATGGCCGCAGAACGATTGCGCGCGGAATAGATCAAGTTCACGGGAGCCTCGAAGCCCGGCACGAGTCGCTTGTAACTGTTCGTCGTCGGGTTGCAGATGGCCGCGAGCGCTCGCGCGTGCTTGAGAAGGCCGCCGATGTAGTGGAGCGCCATCTTGCTGAGGCCCGCGTACTCACCGCCCGCGAAGAGCGGCTTTCCTTCTTTCCAGAGGCTCTGGTGCACGTGCATCCCGGAGCCGTTGTCTCCCCAGATCGGTTTCGGCATGAAGGTCGCGACTTTGCCGAAGCGGTGCGCGACGTTGCGCACGATGTACTTGTAGCGCATGAGCTTGTCCGCCATCACGAGGAGCTCGTCGCGTTCCATGTCGATCTCCGCTTGGCCGGCGGTCGCCACCTCGTGGTGGAAGGTCTCGATCTTGATGCCGGCCTGCTCCATCTCCCGCACCATCGCGGCGCGGATGGACTGCTGGCTGTCCATGGGAGCGGAGGGGAAGTACCCCTCCTTGTGGCGGATTTTGTACCCATGGTTGCCGCCCTCTTCCTCGCGACCCGTATTCCAGATTGCCTCGTTTGAATCAATCTTGTAAAACGCTCCCCCGGGCCCCTGGTCGAAGCGCACGGAGTCGAAGATGAAAAACTCCGCCTCCGGGCCGAAGTACGCGATGTCCGCGATGCCGCTCTCCTTCAAGTAGGCGACCGCGCAGTGTGCCATCGTGCGGGGACTGCTGCCATAGAACTTTCCCGTGAGCGGATCCTTTACGTCGCAGAGGAGCGATACCGTCGGTTCAGCCGAGAAGGTATCGAGGAAGGCCGTTGTGGGGTCTGGCACCAGGAGCATGTCGCTCTCGTGGATCGCCTGAAACCCGCGAATGGATGAACCGTCGAACCCCGCGGCGGAGTCCAGCACATCAGGAAGTTCATGGATCGGCTTGCTTGTGTGCTGGATGGTCCCCGGGACATCGACGAACGTGAAGTCCGCCACGGTGGCTTGGTGCTTCTTGGCAAAATTCAGCACATCAGTTGCCGTTTTGAGCTTTGGCGTGAAGGAGAGGTCCTCTCCTTGATGCATCGCTTTCGCATACACCGAATCTTGCAGGGAAGGAGTGAGAGTAGACATAGATGAGGGGTTAGTGATTAGAGATTAGTGATGAGGAAAATTAGAAAAAGATTGGTTTGTTTTTACCGTTTGCGAAATCAAGCGATCAACGAAACGGTGAACACAAGAATGAAACTGTTCCCCATTTTTACAACTGAACAGAAGTATTGATTTTGCTCTTCTATAAGCCACTTTACGGATCATCATTTCTCTTCGGTTTCGGGATACTTCCAAAGTGTTGTCGGAACCCATTACACATTGCTACACTCGGTCTCCCGTTCCCTGATCGCATGGTTCGAATTCCCTCACCATTAGTTCGACTTCGCTCACCATAAAAAATGGCCAAAGATCTCATCCACATCCTCGAAGCCGTCGGTCTCGACGATAAGGAAGCGCAGCTCTACCTCGCGGGGTTGCAGCTCGGCACCGCGCCTGCATCCGACTACGCGAAGAAGGCAGGAGTAAACCGGATCACGACCTACAACGCGCTCGAGGAATTGGTGCAGAAAGGGTACTTCACGAAGGTGAAGAAGGTACGCAGTAAGTGGTACGCGCCCGTCGCGCCGGAGTACCTGTCACTGGAGGCACGCAAATCCGCAGAGGCCCTCGACCGCGCGCTCCCGGAACTACGCTCACTGCAAGGAGCCAAGTACCGCAAGCCGCGTGTGCGCTTCTTCGAAGGATGGGAAGGCGTGCGCCACGTCTACGAGGACACGCTGACGGCAAAGTCCGAGCTCTTGAACTTCGCAAACTCGGGAGTCGTCCGCAAATTTTGGCCGAACTACGACGAGGAGTACGTCGCTGAGCGCATGAAGCGGGGGATCGCGCTCCGAGGCATCGCGCCGAATGACGAAGTGGGACAGCGCGTGCACGGTCAGGACAAAGAACGCCTGCGCGAGATCCGCCTGGTCTCCGCGACCGACTTCGACTTTCGCAACGAGATCAACGTCTACGATCACAAGGTCGCGATCGTTTCCTTCGGCGACGGCAAAGACATGTTCGGCGTGATCATGGAGAGCAAAGAAGTTGCCGAAACGCAGAGGCAAATTTTTGAAATGGCCTGGCGATATGCAGGTTCGATGGCGTCCAGAGAAGAGGCGATCAAGAATGCAAAACGACAATTAATCGCCAAAACAGCAGCGTAACTAAGTATTGACGGAAGTAAAGTTTAATTTACAATACAAGGAGTTCATTTCCACTCCGTTACTCTTTTAAGAGGACAGTCACATGAAGTCCCAGACCTGGTCCCCATTCTAGAGCGCCTTTACAGGAAATATTCTACTATGAGGCTCTATGAAGCAATACCTCATCGCCTTTCTCCATCGCCCTTCCTGCTTCGCCAAGGCTTCGCAGGACAGGTCGGGCTACGGATGAGAACAAGCGATTTATGAAACAGTATTTGGATCTACTGAGGCATGTGTTGCGCAACGGCGTCCGCAAGGACGATCGGACGGGCACAGGGACTCTCTCGGTGTTTGGATATCAGATGCGGTTCGATCTCCAGAAAGGATTTCCACTCCTTACGACGAAGAAGCTCTCGACGCGGTCGATCTTCCACGAGCTCCTCTGGTTTTTGAAAGGGGAGACGAACATCAAATACTTGAAGGACAATAATGTGACGATTTGGGATGAATGGGCAGACGAACAGGGGCACTTGGGTCCGGTCTACGGGAAGCAGTGGCGCAAGTGGGAGGGGCCGGATGGCAAAGTCTACGATCAGATCTCGTGGGTGATCGACGAGATCAAAAAGAATCCGAACTCCCGAAGGCTTGTCGTGTCTGCCTGGAATGTGCCGGATCTCGAAAAGATGGCGCTCGCCCCGTGCCACTGCCTGTTTCAGTTCTACGTAAGTGAAGGAGCGCGGCCAGGAATGGCCACGTTGAGTTGCCAGCTCTACCAGCGCAGCGCCGACATCTTCCTCGGCGTGCCCTTCAATATCGCTTCCTACGCGCTCCTCACCCACATGATCGCGCAAGTGTGCGGCCTGCAGGTCGGCGAATTTATCCACACGCTCGGCGATGCACATCTCTATCGCAATCATCTGGATCAAGCGATGACGCAATTGGAACGAACACCTCGCGCGCTTCCAACCCTGAAGCTCAATCCGAACGTACAGTCGATCTTCGATTTCGCCTACGAAGACATCGAGATCCTGAACTACGATCCGCACCCGGCGATCAAGGCGCCCATATCGGTATAAATCCGAAATTCGAATTTCGAAATTCGAAGCGGCCTTTCGGATTTCGGATTTGGTTCTTCGAATTTTCCATCTGCTAAGCTGGAGCCATGA
Organism: Candidatus Peregrinibacteria bacterium; assembly: GCA_016196295.1. GTDB lineage: Bacteria > Patescibacteriota > Gracilibacteria > Peribacterales > Peribacteraceae > JACPYA01. The sequence continues at coordinate 7,311 of JACPYA010000055.1, forward strand.
TTATCAGTCTTATAGCAGCAGTTGCAGATAATGGCGTCATTGGAGGAGCAAACAAACTCCTCTGGCACCTGCCGGATGACCTGAAGCGCTTCAAGGCGCTCACGAAGGGGCACCCGGTCATCATGGGACGAAAGACCTATGAATCGATCGGTCGGCCGCTGCCGGAGCGAAAAAACATCGTGATTACCCATCAAGATCTCACGCTTAGAGGATGCGAAGTTGTTTCATCGCTGGATGAAGCGATTGCCTCTGCAAAATCAGGAAGGCCCGAGGGAATTTTCATCATCGGAGGAGGGGAGATCTACAAGCAAGCGATGGAGATCGCAGACCGGATGTATCTCACACACGTGCATGCCTCGCCTGCGGGTGATGTCTATTTCCCGGAATTTGATGCATCGGAATGGAACATTATCGAAGAGGAAGATCATCCCATCGATAAAGATCACGCGTATCGATTCACCTACAAAACCTACCACCGCACCAGAAGCCCTCGTTGAATCAGACCTTGATGGCTTTGGTGCGGGGCAGGTCAGCGGAAGAAGCAGGGGTTCAGCGGCGCCTTATTTTTGGCTTATTTAAGACATGAATTGAGGTACTTGAAAGATCATCGAGAAAGTATTTGGTCAAGGACCATCGTTTTCCCGATACTGTGATCGCTATGACAGAAGTCGCAGATACCGTCGTCGAAGACATCGTGAACGATCAGAAAGAAGGCCAGACCGTCGATCAGTTCACGCACAATGTGGAGGAGCAGGCGCGCGAGCGCACGGAGGCGCTGCGTGAGCAATTTGGCGACGCCGTGGACGGCGTTGCAGGGGACATCATGGACTCCGCAACGAGCTATTCCGATTCGAAGCGCGAGATATTAGACATTAATGCGACCGTGGGAGATGCCCATGCGATCGGTGCGGCGGCCTACACCAATATGAGCGATCGCACCGTGACCTACGACACCTCCGCCATGGCGTATGACCTCAAAGATCCCGGGTATTGGGAGCGCGTGAAGGAACACGAGCGGATCCACCAGGAGGAACAGGCGGGGAGTTACAATACGCAGACGGTGACATACATCGATCAAGGCGGAGAGATCGTGACGACGGATGTGGGCGCCTTCATCGAATGGCAACCAAGCTCGCGGGCCAATAAAACGTCCGATCTCACGGCGGAGTATCAGCAGCACATGGCGGATGGAGAGCGACTCGCGGCAGTTATCGGCTCGGATCGCATCGAACAAGCGCTGGCCGATGGAGACATGCAGGGTATGCAGCGAGAAATCATCGAGAAACAGCTGCCCGAGATGCTCGAACAGGACAAAATCAATGTGACGATCGGAGCGGATATTTCTTAGGAATACCCTAAGAAACAAATAGCAAAGAAAATACCAAGCATCATCAATCAAGGCTCGATCATTGGATATTGGCCGGGTGCCGTTTTTGTTTGTCGTTTGTTTCTTCGGTACTTACGAGCGTCCTATCAGACTCAAAAATTCTTCTCTCGTGCGTTGGTCCTTCTTAAAGAGCCCCTTCACATGACTCGTGACGGCAAGGCTATGTTGTTTCTCCACCCCTCGCATCATCATGCAGAGGTGATGTGCTTCAATGACGACGCCGATGCCCTTGGGCTTCAGCACTTTCTGCAGTGCCTCGCAGATCTGTTCTCCCATGCGTTCTTGCACCTGGAGCCTGCGCGCGAACATCTCGACGATCCGCGCGATCTTGCTGAGGCCGATCACGGACTTGTCCGGCACGTAGCCGACGTGCACCTTGCCGATGAAGGGGAGCAGGTGGTGCTCGCAGAGGCTGTAACACTCGATGTCCTTCACGATCACCATGCCCTCCGTGTCCGCCGGGTAGATCGCGCCGTTCACGATCTCCTCCAGGTCTTGGTCGTATCCGGATGTCAGAAACTTCATCGCTTCCATCGCGCGTTCCGGGGTTTTACGCAGTCCTGGACGCTTCGGGTCCTCGCCGATGAGTTTCAGGAGCTGTTCGTAGAGATCTTTCATGGGCAGTTCACTATACCCGATTCTGCACTTCAGCGCATCCAGGCATAGGGTTTCGGTTTCTCCTGTCGCACGAGGACGTCGGACCCGATGCGGATGATGCCTGGCACATCGACGAGGAAATTTTCTCCCACAACGCCCTCACCTTTGCCATTGGGATACACATTTGTGATGATTTTGAGTGCTTTTTTGCGCGAGCGCGTACCTTTCTTCTGATCAACGATCGTCATTTTGCACCGTGGACTGGGGCCCACGCCGAGCAACTCGGCATCATCAATTTGAATCCGATCCATGCCATATTCGGCAAATTTTCCTCCTCCCCGAAATACGAGATTGGGACGGACATCGGAGACCTCCAGGGGTTCATCGCCTTCTGCACGCATGTGCGCTGCGAGATCCTCTTCCACAGTTTCTGCAGAGACCCCGAGCGCTGCGGAACCATCTGCGAGACTCGCGTTCTGCCCCGTTCTGTGCCACGCATGTTTGCCGTAGGCGCGCTCGTCTTCGTGGACGAGGAGGCAATCTTGTCCCAAATACGAAGTGAACCAAGCGGAAGCCTCTGGAGCGTCGGCAATGACAGTGGCGGTGTCCTTCTTCCCCACTTTCGTCTCAAGTGGGAGGCCCTCCGGCTTCTGCAAAGGAATTTCCAGTTCCGGCATGTGCGGCGCATTCAACACGAGCATGCCGTTGCGAATGGCCGTTTGCACGAGCGCAAGGATCTCACATCCATTGTCTCGCTGCGTGAGCATCTTGAGATCATCTGTTCGAACGAGCATTCTCCTTCGATCGTATGCGAGCCCCTTCGGTGTCATCATAACTTGTTGGCCGCGCTTGTCGAAGACTTGGCCCGCGCACGATTTGACATGATAAATGATCGCGGCAACCAACGTGATGCGTCTATGTTCGCGCTCCTCGGATCCATGGTCTTTGTCCGGAAGTGTCCTGGGGCGATGGAGGATGGAGGATGAAGGCATGAGGCGCAGAAGGTTAAAGGATGACATTTGTTTTGTGAATAGGTTCAGCGGAGGCCCCCCGAAGGAGCTCTCGAAATGAAGTATTGCCTCCAGGAAGAGGTTTCACGGGATCCATCAATTCGACGAGCGGCTCCAGGACAAACCGTCTCTCATGCATCCGCGGATGGGGTATCGTGAGGGTTTCGGTCTGAAGAATGAGATCGTCGTAGAGGAGCACGTCGAGATCGATCGTGCGGGGGCCGAAGCGGTAGGGCGGATTCTTCTGAAGCGAGTGCTCGATGACGTCCAGGACGGCTTTCACTTCCTGCGGCCTCAAGTCCGTTCCGATCTTCGCGACGGCATTCAGGAAATCCGGCTGCGTCTCTACTTCGGCGGCCTTGGAGCGGTAGACGGAAGAGAATTGGATTTTCGGGAATGTCTGCCGGAGCATGGTGGCGGCCTTCCGAAGATTCACTTCGGGGTGAATGTTTGAGCCGAGAGCGAGAAAAACGGTGGCCACGGAAGGAGTATAGGGAAGGTGATTGACAACTTTTCTTTACCTCGCAATACTTTGCGGTCGATCTTTCCCCCTCAACCCCTAAGAGGTGCCATCGTGGGAGCAAACCACGCGCGGAAGAACCGCATTGCGCGCCGAAAGCGCCAAGTGAAGAACCAGAGGACGTTCGGGGTCGCACGAATCGTTCAAGAAGCCTTTATGGCGGCTGTGAACGACATCGGAAATGCACTTGTCGAGGCAGTTGCTTCACCTGTGCAGTGGAAGAGCGCTGGCGCAGCGCAACTGCGTGCGCTGCCAGCAGTGTTGGGGCCGCCACTGCAGTCCTGTACCAAACGACCGTTTGGACCCCTGAATGCCGCGATGCTCGCATGGAAACAGCCAGGCATGAGTCGTCTCGGCTGATCGACGTCTACGAGCGGCTTTCCCAGGGATGGGAAGGCCGCGCTTTTTATGGTCGCGTGATCGCGACCTCGGATCGCAGCCACGGAGGGCTGCTCTCATTTATACAAAATTTTTGAAATAACTGGAGCGCCCTTCCAGGGGCGCGATCACGGCCGCACAATTGAAATTGATACGTAATCACTGCCCGGAACCGCAAATTTTTTCACAGTCACCGTGACAGACTGCGGTTTGTACTTCTTCTGGATCATCGCAGCGGCATCTTCGGCGAAGCGCTCGATTGTTTTCCGCTCCGTTTTTGCTATTTCTTTCAGATCCATCGAGAGATCGAAGTAGTTGATGCTCTTTTTGACGTCGTCGGATGCGGCTGCAGCCTTGGCATTGAGTTGCATCTCGACCGAGATGAGCAGACGCTGCTCCGTTTTTCGTTCCAGCTCCGGCACGCCGATGTGGGTCCAGAGTTCTAAATCGGAAATAGCAAGAATGTCTGCCATGGAGTTCTATCCTACTCCGCGTTTCAGACCTGCGCTGCCGGCTTCACCCCGAAGTTGCGTGGCCGCTCCGCAAGCTTGGTTTCCGCGACTCGGCGCAAGATCCAGCGCGTGACGGTGATGGCGGTAAACATCGAGAGGACCACGCCGAGGCCGAGGGTAATGGCGAAGCCGCGGACAATGGAGGTTCCCACCATGAAGAGGATGACGCAGGTGATGAGCGTCGAGACGTTGCCATCGCGGATGGCGGGCCACGCGTGCTGGAAGCTCGTTTCAACCGCGGTCTTCACCATCTTTCCTTTGCGCAACTCTTCTTTCATGCGTTCGAACACGAGGACGTTCGCATCGACGGCCATGCCGAGGCTGAGGATGATACCGGCCATGCCCGCGAGCGTGAGGACGATGTAGTTGCCCGAGAAGAGGAAGAGCGGGAACTTCAGGATCACGAGGAAGAGGATGGCGTAGATGAGGAGCGCGATGTTCGCGATGATTCCGAGCAGGCGGTATACCACGATCATGTAGATCATGAGGATGATGATGCCGATGAGGGCCGCGAGGAGCGAGGTGCGAAGCGCCGCGTCACCCAGGGTTGCCTCCACCGTATGCTGACCGACGAGGTGGATAGGCGCGGGGATCGCTCCGGTGTTCAAGTCTTGCGCGAGGCTCTTCGCTTCCTCGAAGTTCTGGCTGCCCGTGATGACCGCCGTTCCTCCGATAATTTCCTGCTGGACCACCGGGGCGGAGACCAGCTCGCCGCCGACGAAGATGGCGATGCGCTTATTGACGTTCTTCTTCGTGAGTTCCTGGAATATCTTGCCTCCCTCGGCATCGAACAGGATCTGCACGACCGGGATATTCGTCACGGGGTCGAGCGTGACGGTCGCGGCGCGGAAGTGCTTGCCGTCGAGCGTCGTGTCTTTCCACCCGGTCGGGAGCAGCGAGAAGAAGAGCGCACGCAGCGTGATGGCGTCCTCCTGAGCCTGGACATCTCCTGCCTGCAAGCGGGAGAGGAGCACGTTTGCTCGTGTCTCCGCGTCGGGTCCCGTGATCGTGAGCTCGTCGTAACTTGCCGTGTCTGGAGCGATCTTCTTCGCGCCCTCCGCGAGGATGATGTGGTACCCGAAGGATGTCTCGACCGGCTCGCTCACTTGACGCGGCTGCAGGGCGAAGGCTGCGGCTTCGAGGGCAGGCACACCCAGCGTGCCGCGGCTGAACGTGCCCAGGCGGCCACCGTTCGCCCTGGACGGTCCGTCGGACTCCGCCTGCGCGAGGGTATGGAAATCCGCCCCTTGATCGGCTCGCGCTTTCAGGGCTTTCGCCCGCTCGAGCGCCTGCTCTTTGGTCCGCGTGATGCTGGCGGCCGCTTCGCTCGCGCCTTCGTAGGCAACGAGGATGTGGCTGGCGGTCATTTGTTCGCCGCCTTTTTCGAAGAGGCGCATAAAGAGGAGACGCGCGGAGCCGTCCGGCATCGTGACGGTCTTGAAGGTTCCCGACTCCATCGTGCGCAGCACCCCCGCAATGTTGAGCTCCATTCCGCTGTCCAGCACACGATCGTCGTGGAAGGCGTACTGCACGTTCTGCTCGGTCTTGGAGAGGAGATCGAACGCCTTCGGCGCTTCGTTGATGACGCGACCCGTCTGGAAGCGGGGGGTGACGGCCTGCGCCATCCAGATCCCGGGAATCTCCTGCGTCGTCGCGGTGCCGTCATCATTCTGGACGGGCTGCGTGATGACTCCTTCGCGTTCCGCCACCGGCTGTCCCGGCCGGGCGTCCCACATGCTCTCGAGGCCTTTCGGCAGTTGATCGCGGAAGAACGTGCGGCTCTCGATGTACGCCGTCCCGAGCTCGTCGCCCAGGTCTTGGCCCAGGACCTGCAGGCTATGACCGCTGGCCGTCATCCGCTTCTTCGCGCGCGCGACGCGCGCGCGGACCTGCGTCTTGTACTCATCGCTCGCCTCCGTGTGTTCCTCTTTGAATTCCAGTTGGATGGTCTTGCCCACCGTGTTGATGCATTCCTGCGTATCAACGACGCCCGGACACTCGACGAGCAGGTGTTTCTCGCCCGCGATGAAGGATGGCGTGATGACCGCTTCGCTGACGCCGAGTGCGTTGATGCGGCGCTCGAGGACGGTGCGAATGGCCTCCGTCAGGTTCGTTCGCTGCTCCTCGATGCTCGCGCGCTCCGCGAGGAGAGCGTCGCGCTCCGCCCCCACGCCGCCGCTGCTTTCGAGAGTCGCGATGCGTCGATTCACATCTTCCAATTGCGCTTCGATCTCTTCCTCCGAGATGCGGAAATCCAGCTGCGTGCCGCCGATGAGGTCCAGTCCGTAATGGAGCGTGGGGGACCGCAAGAAGCCCGGAGCCCATTCTTTGGCGGAATCCGGCAATGCGATGAGCAGTGCGAAGACCCCGACGACGGCGGTCAGTGCGGGCCAGAGGAGCGAACGTTTCTGAGACATCGAAAGAATGTGTTACGCGCCTGCGGGAACGAAGGTCACGTGCAGGCCGACATTGAGGTCGTCTGCGAATATCTCCGCGAGGAGGAAGGCCGGAATGTCCGTGATGATGATGTTTTCTTTCACTTCATCGCTCTCCACGAGCAGCTTGCTCACGAGCCTGTCACGCACGAAGAGGCCGATGTACTTCCCGACGTTCTCATGGAAGATCTCCCCCATCACGGCGCGGCCTTCCTCCGTGAACTCCAGCATCACGCGTCCTTTCTCGGGGTCCGTATCCTTCCCCGCCGTCACCCATTCTAAGTGTTCCTCCGTGATGCCCGCTGCCGCAAACGATCCGTGGCCTTCCACCGTGATGTCTCCCGTGCCCTCGACCTCCTTCATGATACGCATCGTGAAGGGCGCAGTCAGTTGTTCGGTGATCGAATCCTTGATGGCGTCCGATGCCGTATCGACGACGAGAATCGTCTCTCCGTTTTCGATCGTGACTGCGAGATTGTCCGGGTCCTCGCCGATTGCCTCGAGCCTGCGCTGCACCACTCGCTTCGCGGCATCGACGAGCTGTGTGCGCACCGTCGCATCCTCCGTATCAAACTCCAGGCGGTATCGCGCCTGCGTTCCGCTGCATCCCGCGAGGAGTGTCACGGCTCCCACGGAGAGAACCAAAGACCCGATGGTGAGACCGGGAGATTTCATCTGGCGCAGTGTACTTGAACATATTCAGCTGCACAATCCTCCATGGGAATTTAATATGTCAATATATGGAGGAAATCACCGAAAAGACAAACAACAAAGAAAAATCCACCGGACCAATATTCCAATGACCCCGAACATTGATTCCTGACACACTGGCATTATTCTTTGTCTTTTGTCTTTTCGGTTATTAAGGTTCTAACCAAGTTCCTGCTCTCAGCATCTTTCCATTCAAATCAACTCCTTTTAACACGCACCCCTCATCCATGATGCAATCTCGCAGAACGCAATCCTCCAGGATGCAGTCATCGAAAATCATCGTGTCTGCGAGTGTTGAATCAATGACTTTGCTGCGGGCCCCGACGACGATGCTTCCCTTGAGCGTGGATCCTTCCACCCGGCTCTCCGGATGGACGATGGGCGGGCCGGAGACGAGGAGACGATGCGCTTCCAAGTAGGCGGGGAACGAGCCGATGTCGAGCCAGGGCTCGGTGAACGTGAAACATTCCACGGGGATACCTCTTCTCAGGAACTCCTCGAAGATCCCGCCGACGTTATCTGGATGAGACTTCGCAAAATCGAGAAGCACGCTGAGGCAGCCTTTCGGAATAATGGAACAGCCGGTGGAGACGAGGGAAGTTTTTGCCTGAGCAGGTTTTTCTTCGAAGGCGAGGACGGCCCCCACCCCCACCCCAGCCCTCCCCCGAGGGGGGAGGGGGCTGTTTATTTTTTTGTTTATTGTTTCACTCCTCCCTTCCCCCATCGGGGGAAGGGTCGGGGATGGGGGTCCCATGCCGGAAGAGGAGGCCTTCAAGATCACGGTGCCGAACACCGAGGCCTTCGCTCTATCCTTTATATCGTACGCCGCGAGCAGGGGAGTGCCGGGGCGGTAGGCCACGAGAAAATCTTCCATCGAGAAACCGAGGTAGTTGTCGCCCGTGAGGAGGAGCAGATCCTCCGTGAGTCCCGTTTCGGAGATCCACTTGGCCGTCGCGCCGAGCGCCCCCAGCTTGTGATCATCTTTCTTCGTGTCCTCCACGACGATCTCGAGATTCGCGCGGTTCATGCCCCTTTTCCACGTGGAAAACCCCTCCGCGAACACGGCGTTCGTGCTGACGGTCACGGGGATTTCTGCCGGGATCTTCTCGACGAGATGGGAGAGGATCGGTTTTCCCGCGAGCGGCAGCAGCGGTTTTGCGCGGTGCTCCGTCAGCGGCCAGAGCCTGGTCGCAAATCCGCCGGCAAGGATGAAGGCTTTCATAGGGGGAAACCTAGGAGACCGGAGAGACCAATGAGACCAAGGATAATGGATCCATAGAATACACTTCTTTGGTCTCATTGGTTTCCTTGGTTTCATTGGTCTCCTACCTAAAAAACCAATTCCATATCGTCTTCTTCGGACTGACGATCGTCACGGGGCGCCCCTCCAGCGATTCCACCCGCTCATCCCGTTCGACGATGCCAAGGACGGAGGGGAGGATCACATACGTGATGCCCCGCTTGCGACAGGCGGAGAGAAGATTCAACGATTGTTCGAGATCGCTGCATTGAATCAAGTGCGTAATTTTTTCATCCTTCAATGTGTCTTCCAGTTTATTGAGCTTGCCGTGGACGGGGACGCCGTGGACCTCTTTCTCCGATGTTCCGTGCCCATCGAGGATCGCGACGGGCTTGAGCGGATTCCTATTGGCGTTCAGGGACTGGATGAGTGCCTTCGACTCCCGCGTGAGGCCGACGATGAGCGTCGGGAAGACGGGTGGATCCATCCGGAGGATGATGCGCGAAAGCTGATTGAAGAGCATGTGCCAGACCCACACGAGACCCGCGGAGATCACGAAGGCTTCCAGGAGGAGCAGGCGGCTGAAGAAATCCGTGAAGCGGAAGTAGTACGTCAGCGTCATGAGCGCGACGCCCACGAGGGAAGCGTAGGCGATGTAGAGAGCGTTACGGATGGTCATTTGATTGCGCGTGGGGTGAAACGTGCGCGTCGTTGCGAGCACCGCGAGCCACGCGGGTGCGACGAGGATCACCGCCTCGATGTACTTCCAGAACGGAAAATCCGTCGAGAAGATGAACCCGACACGCAGAAAATATGCGAGTGCATACGCGGCGATGAAGAGCGCGAGATCGCTGAAGAGCCAGAGCGCGAGGAGGATGCGATAACGCATTTTTATCAAGATACAAGATACAAGAGGCAAGATACAGCGGCCCCTTGTTTCTCGTATCTTGTATCTTTCTTATTTTTGCGCCAAGCCGCCGCGCGCGCCAAACCACACGTACGGCAGTTTCGTTGCGTCCCATGGGACTTCTCCATTCCACGTGTGGAGTCCCGCCGCGACCGAGATGTCGCTCTGGAAGACATGGGTCTCGATCCATGCGAGTTTCGCCGCAAGCACGGAATTATTCTTTGCGCGCGCACGAAAGGCTTCCTCCTGGAGCACGAAGTACGCGATGCTCTCGGCCATATCCTCAAATGGATCCCAGGCAGCATAGCCCGTGACGAAATCCGCTTTCTTCGCGCCGCGTTTCTGCGTGTGGGCGTCCGTCCAAGAAATCGAATAGAAGGCGACGCTCGGATCATCTTGGTAGATCACTTCCGCGCCGTCTTTGAAGCCGCTGGGTCCCGAGAGAGCCGTGCCGCGCAGGCAGCCGAGGTCGAGCATGTGCCCGAAGATCTCGTGGATCAGGAGGGCGCGAAACTCATCGGCCGGCACATTGCCGGAGACGACGACGGAGCTCTTGCCGGCGAGGCCGCGCTGCTCCGGGTTGTCGTAGCGCACGTAGAAATTCTTCAGTTGCTTCTGGCAGGCGGCCGGGAGGAGACGGATCACTTCATCGGCGATCGCCTTGTGCTCCTCCCGGATATCCGGGTGATCGACCACCGGCAGATAGGGAGTTTTAACAGGAGCCGCCGCAGCCATGAGGCGGGGCGTATATCGCTTCTTCGCTTTCGCCATCTTTTTTCGCGTCCGGAGAGGGGCGCCGTGCTCATGAGAATGCTCATGATGCTCAGAAACAAGGGTCTGAGAGGCCTTCTTTTCCCTTGCGGTAGAGCTCTCCTGTGATAGGCTCAGGGCAGTGGCGAGGAATGCTCCAGAAATGCCGAGAACCGCTATTTTGCCGAGGAATAAGGGGTTTCGAGGCATGGGGATACGAAAGTGAGTATTTATACTATATTTACTGTAAAATGTCAATATCAGCCCAAACTGTCAAACCAGGGCAGATCTACACCGTTTTGATCGAAAAACTGACCCACGGGGGGGCAGGCTTAAGCCATATCGAAGGAATCCCCATTTTCATCCCAGACACCATTCCGGGCCAGCAGGTGGAGGTCGTCCTCACCAAAAATAAGGAGAGCTATTTCGAGGGGAAGGTGCAGAAGGTACTCCGGAAGGCGAAAGATGAAGTGATGCCCCGGTGCAGCCACTTCCACGATTGCGGCGGCTGCGTGTGGCAGAACCTGCCGTACAACAAGCAGATCGACTATAAAGAGGACATCGTCCGCGAGACGCTCGCGCACCTCACTCCCATCCCCGAGGCCGATCGCAAAAATCTCCCGGGCAGAGTGCTGCGCATCATCCCCAGCCCGCAGGTATTCCATTATCGCAATAAGCTCGAGATGAGCTTCGGCTACGAGACCATGCGTCACGAAGACAAAAACGGACGGCGCATTTACTTCGACGAGAATCCCACCATCGGGTTCCACCAGCCCGGCCAGTGGTCTACGGTGCTGCCCATCACCGATTGTCACCTCTACGATGAGCAGATCGGGATGCTCCTCTCGTCCGTGCGACGGTTCATGGAGGAGACGAAGCTCCCGGTCTATAATCCAAAGACGCAGAAGGGGATGCTCCGCAATCTCCTCCTTCGCCGCGGCGTCCAAACCGGCGAGCAGATGATTTGTTTCCTCGTCCATGCGCGCAAAAAAGATCTCGAGCCGCTGTTCCAGCACTTCATGCGGCACTTCGGCGGCCGCCCCAACCTCGCCTCGCTCCTCGTCGTCGAGCACATGGGCCTCAATGACAAGCCGGAGCACCCGAAGGTCCACACGCTCATCGGCAAACCCTACATCACCGAGCGCCTGTTCGACCTCCAGTTTGAGATCTCTCCCTTTTCCTTCTTCCAAACGAACACGCTCGCCGCCGAGAAGCTCTACCGCGCCGTCGGCGACGCCGCGGACCTCTCGCTGCGCGATACGCTGCTGGATGTCTACTGCGGCATGGGGACGATCGGCCAATACCTCGCTCGTTTCTGCAACAAGGTCGTCGGCATCGAGAGCCATCCTTCCGCCATCGAAGACGCCCTCAAGAGCGCCGGCAAGAACAAGATCGGCAACATCAGCTTCTACAAAGGACGGGCGGAGCAAGTGCTGAAAGATCAGCTGAGGGCCGGTGCCAAGTATCAGTTCGACGTCATCGTCGTGGATCCTCCGCGCGCGGGGCTCCACCCGAAGGCGCTCGAAGCAGTGATCGAGCACGGTGCGAAAAAGATCGTCTACGTCTCGTGCAATACGGCAACGCTCGTGCGAGACCTGGGAGGACTCCTCAAGGGGGGCTATGAAGTTCGGACCGTGCAACCCGTGGATCTGTTCCCGCACACGGCGCACATCGAGAGCGTGACGCTGCTCCAGAAAAAGTAGGAACTTCGCTCGCGTCCGCATCGGGCGTAGAATTTCCCTATGTCAGTCGTGTTCTTCGCCGGACTCGGCCTCATCTTCGGAAGTTTTGGAACAGTCCTCCTCGAACGTCTGCCAAAGAAGCAGAGTCTTCTCGGTCGATCGCGCGCCATCTGTTGCAACAACATCCTCCCGCCATGGCAGCTCATTCCGGTTCTCAGTTTCGTGCTGGTTCGCGGACGCTGCGCTCACTGCGCCGCCGCCATTCCCTGGCGCTATCCCGGAGTCGAGGTCGCGTCTGCCTTCCTCTTCGCGTTTGCGCGGCTGCATGAAGCGAGCATCGTCGATGGGTTTCTCCTGTCACTCCTCCTGTGGTGCCTCTTCCTCATCACTCTGCTCGATGGGCAATGGGGCATCATTCCCGATAGTCTCAACATTCCCTTCGCGGTGCTCGGGGCGGGCTACAGCCTCTCGCACGGCGTGCTCCCGTTTGTGTCCGGGGTCTTTGGATTGAGCTTCTTCGCCGTTCAGTGGCTCCTCAGCCGAGGCCGATGGGTGGGCAGCGGCGATGTGCTGCTGGGGCTCGGGGTCGGGCTCGCACTCGGCACGATCGAGAAAGTCGCCGTGGCTCTCTGGTTCAGTTATGTTCTTGCGGCCATCGTGTGCCTCGGTCTCATCGCAGGCAAACAGTGGACACGGAAGCAGCACGTTCCGTTCGGGCCCTTCCTCGCCGCGGGATTTGTCATCGCCTTCTTCGGGACCGACACCCTCGCTCGCGTTCTCCTGGGAATCTCATGAAACGAAATTGATGGCGAGGTCCGAGGGACGAACGACGCTCGCGCAGGCCGCGGCCAACCACGACCCTTCTTGGAAATCGGGGAAGACGCGTTCAATGCCGAGCGACGACGCCTGTGGCATTGCTTCGAAAGAGCCTCCTGCGACGTACAGCGTATCCAGCACCAATCCTTTCCCGCGATACTCCGTAGCCATCGATTCGACCGATCGCGAGAGCGCGTCGAGGCTCGTTCCGGTCGGCATGACGTCCTCATCAACGGGCCATCCATGATGCACGAGACTCACGGTTACTTCCTCGGCAGACGCATGCAGCAGCAAGAACGAGGGGTGCTTCTTCGGTAGAATCCCCGCGATCGCCGCGGCGGGCGTTGTCAGTGCGCTGATGCCGACGCCGGTTTCACTGCACGCTGCTTTGTAGGCATCGAGCACGTCCCTCCGGACCGCCGCGACTGCCACTTCGATGCGATCGGGGTATTCTCGAAGCGTCTGCTCAAGCGTGTGAAGAGATTGGAACGGTTCTGGAATCGTTGAGGCAATGATGCCGTGCATGTGTGCGGCGATGTTTTTCTTTGCCAATGGAGAGAGCGTGGCGAGTTGTGTGTAGACCCGATTGGAAGGAAGAAGAGCCACGCACCGCGTGAGCGGCATGCGCGACTTCTTGATCGATCGCAATGCTGCAACGACCTTCTCTCGGTCGGGCATGCCCGTCACGTCTTCGGGTGCCGCGCTCTCAACGTGTTTCCGGAGGACGAGCGTCGTTCCCCTCTGCGTGGCCAGAGCGGCGCCAACGCCACCGTGCATGAACGAGAGGCCGGTCGTCTGTCGCGTGAAGAGCGAAAGCATCGGATCCCAGACTACGCGAAGCGGCACGGATGTTTCAATCGATTCCTTCCGTCCAGAAGAGGATGTCAGGAGCGCCTGCCTCGAGAGTCGCCTGTGTCGTGAGCTCCTTCGCCCAGCGCCCGATTGCCGCATCGACCGCGATGGTCCGCAGCGAACCTGTTCCCGAGACCACGATGGTACAACTTCCCCCGCCGACTGCTAGCGTTCCTCCCGCGTACGATGAAGATCGTGACAGCCGCAACATCGCTTCTTCCATGCACCCGTCGGCAATGGCGGTAAGCTCCATACTTTTGCGAATTCCCTGAGCCATCGAGAGCTCGTGCATGCCACGCAGAGCGACGCTGATGCTGGTGAGGAGGGCGATGCTCCCGACGATGAGGACGGTGACGAGGAGCATCGACCCGGGACGGGCGGAGCCGACGGGGGCGGGGAATAGACGTTTCATTGCCGGAGGGAGACGGATGTTTCCAGGGACAGTGGATCTCCTGCGTCGGTCGCGGCGTACGCTCGGAGCCGGAGCTTCAACATGGCGGGCGCATTCGGCGCCGATAGGTTTTCGAAGCGCAGTTGATCGACGACCACCTGCGGAGAGGTGAGGGGAAGGGCGCTCGCTGCTCCGTTCTTGATCGTGATGGCGCCATTCGCGAGCGAGAAGATGGTCGGATTCATCGCGCTTCCGCTCATGGAGAGTGACAGCGTGCCCGCATCGGCATTGAAGAGCGACGCAGATACATTGATATCCAACGCGTTGCGAATGGTGGTGGTGATTCTCTGCGCGGCAAAACGCAGCTCCTCCTGCGGCGGATGGATGGTGGAGAGTTTTTCTCTCGCTTCGAGGACTGCGAGCATGCTCCGGAGCAGTGAAACGAGGATGATCGCGGTCAAGCCCGTGTAGAGGATGAACTCGATGAGGGTGAAGCCGGGACGATTTCTCGTTGTCGCAGATGGAACGCTCATGGATAGGTGATGGTGAGATGTTCGAGGATAGGTGTCGTGCCTTGCCCCGTGAGTATTGCTTTCCACTGCATGTAGCGAGTGCCGGTTGCCTGCGGATCCGTCACGATCGGCTGGCCGGCACTGGTCGCGTACGCGGTAGCAGTCGTTCCATCGGGCCCCACCCAGACTGCCTGCTTCAAATTCTGGAGGGAATTCGCCGTGCGGATGCGCACCGAGACGGACCCGATCCCGCTGACCGTCCAGCTCACGTCATCCCACACGGTTCCTTCGGCGCCGGAGTCGAAAGGGAACGAGGTGATAGAGCCGCGGAACGCGCGGTTTGCCGTCCCTTCGAGTATTTGCAGCGTCGAAGTGCCGTCTCGGCAGCCGGCATAGATGTAGGCGCCATCGTAGGTGACGGCATCGCACGTGTTCCCCGGGAGACCGCGGCTCTCGACCAATCCGAACGTGGAGAGCTTCACGATGCGCAGCTCATTGTCTCCATCATCGACCGTGAACACCGCGTAGCCTTCCTGCGTCTGGACCGCCATGTCGAGGACTCCAAATGCATCCAGTTGCGCCGACCCCACGAGTCCCTCCAAGAGGCCTTCACAGTCTCCGGGTTCGTCGCCGTCGATGCGGTACTCCGCGAATTCCGCCTGCGCTCCCCCGCTGCGTCCGATGAACAAACGATCTCCGGCAATCTGGATTTCCGTGGCATCCTCATTGCCCGACAAGTTGCAGGTTTCATGGACTGCGGCATCGAGGTGGACCGTGATGAGCTCTTGACTGTTGTGTCCCGTGACGAGGTAGCCGTACGCGCCCCATATGGCGATGCCGTTCACGCTGGCGCCGATCTCGATGTCATTCACAACGGAGAGGTTGCCTTCGGGATTGGCGATATTCAGAACGTAGAATTCATCGCCGCTCTGCGCGCTCCTTCCCACGTACGCACGGTTCGCCGCTTCGTCGATGACGATGTCGAGGGGGTCGCTGCTTCCCGGAAGATCCCATACCGCGACGATCTGGAAATCACGCAGGCGGACGACGACTATTTCACTCACATTTCCATTCGTGAGAACGTACGCATAGTCCCTCCCCGCCGCAAATCCTTCGCTGCTGTCTTCCAGATCGATCGCACCGCTTTGCGTGGCCTGGCCGTCGCTGATATTCGAAATGTCGTACGTCAGAAACTCCGGGGTCGTTCCCGATTGGTTGTCGAGGGCAATGTACAGCCGATCGCGGATCGGATCGGTGGCCACTTCGTTCACATGAGCCGTCCCGGGCAAATCGATGTTGAAGAACGTGGTGGGATCCTCCAGAGACGCGGCCGCGAGGAGCTCGACCTCGCCATCCTGCACCGCCGTGACGGACGTGCTGTTGCGGTAGAAGTTCTCGAAGGTGGAGAAGAGATCACTGAGCCACTGCCCTCTTTCCCAGTGTGTGAGGTATGTCAGCAGTGAGACTTGGCGCGTCCCCCCTTCCGAAAGATTCCAGGTGACGGCGGAGGTGATCGCGCGCGTATCCGGATCGTCGCTGCCGCCGCTCGCGACGATATCCCCGTTGCCATCGCGCCGTACGGCATCCACGCTCACGACACGGGTGAAACTCCCGAACGCATTGGATGATCCGGTGAACGCATATATGCCCGCGGACGCATCGAGCCCGTGCACCCCCACGGTGATCTGGTCGAAGTCCCGCCTCGCGATGAATCGCGACGCTTCCAGTCCTTCTGCGGCGTAGTACGCGGCAATGGTGTCGTCACGTCCGTGTCGATTCAGCTCAAAGGATCCCAAGGAGAGTTGCACGAATGCGGCTACGATCGTCAGAACGATTCCCAGTGCAACGATGACCTCTACCAATGACTGTCCGAAATGCCTCTGCATGCGGCTACTCTACTCGATACTCAGTTGTCCCGCATCGTTCACCGTAATGGCCGATGACCCGCCGGCTCGGTGCGTGATGGTCACGGTGCCGGCCGCGACGGGTTCCCCGGAGAGCCTGCGGAACGTCACGTCACTCAAGCCGCTGAAGACGACCGCCGAGACCGCGTGCATTTCATCGTAGGCGGGGACGCGCTCAGAATAGGACGCTCCTGCGTACAGCACGTAGGATCCGCTCAGCAGAGCGACGCCCCACGCCGCCCCTCGCTCCTCCGTTTGCGCCCGATGCCTCGCCCGGATCATCGTGAGGAAGACGTCGTGGCCGACGACGCGCAGCGTCTCCGTTTTCTGGAACGTTCCCATGAACGGCAAGGTCGTTGCGAGCGCCCACGCGACGAGTGCGAGTACCACCATCACTTCGATGAGACTCAATCCCGGACGGTTCATGCGGAGAGTGTAGGATGGGATGGAGGTCCAGCGCAAAATCTTGCGATCATCCTCGCCAGTCTTCACAGGAGGCCGCGGGCGCAAGCCCGTGGGTGTCTACTGCAATCCTCCCGTCACGTTGTAGAGCGGCGTGATGATGGAAATGACGGTGAAACCGACGATGAGTCCGATGCCGATGAGCAGCATGGGTTCCAACGCGGTCGTCAAGTTCTTCACCGCGTAGTCTACTTCGGACTCGTACGTGCTGCCGATGTAGTCCATGGTCGTCTCGAGCGAGCCGCTTTCCTCGCCCACGGCGATGAGCGTTGTCGCCATGCTCGGGAACAGCTTACCTGTTTTGCGGATGCTCTCGGCCAGCGTGACCCCGCCGGTGACGTGAGGGATCATCTGGAAGATGGCTGCTCGAAAGACGCGATTGCGCGTGGCATGAGCAGTCGCTTCCAGGGCGGCTTTCAGGGGGAGACTGCTTTTCAGGAGCGTGGACAGCGTCGCCCCGAACTCCGCGACACCCGCGTTGATTTGGATGCGTCGAATGTACGGCAGCGAAAGCAGCAGTCGATGAATGAGCGGCTTGGTGCGTTCGAGCGACAAGAGCGTGAGAACGACCGCTGCGGCGACGAACGTCCCAAAACCGACCCATAACCCGTACGCGCCGAAGAACTCGGCGAGCCAGAGGATAAGGCGCGTGCTCCAGGGGAGATCCATATCCAGGGATTCGAAGATGGGAATGAGCTTGGGCAGGACGAAAATGCCGAGCGACAGTCCCAGCCCGCCGATGGCAATGAGGACGAAGAAGGGATACATCATGGCTGCGCGGATTTTGTGCTTCAATTCCTGTGCGGCGCGCAGGTGGCGCACGATGGCGTCGAGACTTTCCTCCAGCGTTCCCGAGAGTTCCCCCGTCCGCACGAGGTTCACCGAGAGAGGAGGGAACCGGCGCGGAGCCGTGGCCATTGCATCCGCCAACGCCCGCCCCATTTCAATATTCAAACGCACGTGCTTGATGACCGCGCGCATGCGTTTCGAGCTGTCACTCTCCGCAATCGAGAGTGCTCGCGCCAAGGGGACGCCCGCTTTCAGCATGACGCCGATGTTCCTGAGGAGGAGGATGGTCTCTTCCGCGCCGAGCGAGGTGGTGAACGGTTTCATGACCGAATGACACGCAAGACATCGTGAATGGTGGTGACCCCTTGCAGCGCTTTCGCGATGCCGTCGTCCAGCATGGTTTTGCATCCCGCCTGGTGCGCGGCTTTCCGGATGACATCCGCGCCCCCGCTCTGCAAGATCAGTGTCCTCAGGTCGTCGGTAATGGGAAGAATTTCGAAGATGCCGATCCGTCCTCGGTATCCGTTGCCATTGCAGAGCGAGCATCCTTTGCCCTGGTACAGACGAATCGTTCCTTGGGTCGGGAGCCGCTCGATGATGTCCGCCGGATACGCGCGCAGGAGGCCGTCACGATCGAGATCCACGCTCTCACGGCAACGCACGCATATTTTTCGGACGAGACGCTGCGCGATGATCACGTTGATGGTCGATGCGATGAGAAATGGCTCGGTCCCCATATCGATGAGACGGGGAATGGCGGTCGGCGCATCGTTCGTGTGAAGCGTGGAAAGAACGAGGTGTCCTGTCATCGCGGAGTTGATGGCGATGCCGGCCGTCTCGCGATCGCGAATCTCTCCGACGAGGATGATGTTCGGATCCTGACGCACAATGGAACGAAGACCCGTCGCGAAGGTCAGGCCCGCCTTCTCGTTCACCTGAATTTGATTTGCACCGGGGAGATCGTATTCCACGGGATCCTCGATCGTCGAAATGTTGATTTGTTCGCTCTCGAGCTGTCGCATGATCGCGTAGAGAGAAGTCGTTTTTCCCGAGCCGGTCGGTCCTGTCACGAGCATCATTCCCCAGGACCGTTCCATCTCCGTGCGGAGCACATCGCGGTCGGGTGCGGCGAGGCCCAGGGATTCCAGGGGAATCGCCTGTTCGGATGATACGAGGAGACGCATGACGATCTTCTCCCCGCGCGTCGTCGGGACGATCGACACGCGGACATCCACATTTTCTCCTTCGCTGTGGGTGGAGAGTTTGCCGTCCTGAGGCACGGCATGTTCGTCCGTGGCCAAGTTTGCCATCACTTTGATGCGCAGGACGACGCGCGCGTGCACCTCCATGGACATGCGAGCGGTCACGCGGAGCAACCCATCCACGCGCTCGCGCACGCTCGCTTCACGGATGTGCGGTTCAATGTGAATATCCGATGCGCCGCTGCGGAGCGCGTGCTGCAGGAACATATCGACGAGCACGATCACCGGTGTTTCGTCTTTCCCGCCCATCCCTCTGGCTGCTTGCGTCAGGACTGCCGCGAAACGTTGATCGAACTGCACGTCGTGTTTCGTGATGGCGCTGCGCAGGGCTTTCTCACTGGCGAGAAAGAACCGACACTGTCCTCCGAACTTTTTCCGCATGAGGCGCCGCAGCGGTCCGTTCTCGGGATGAGCCAGAGCGATGTGGATGACATCGCCCTCGCGTCGGAATGCCATTGCCCCTTGCACCTCCATAACGCTCTGGGGGATCAGCGCCAGCACATCCTTCTCGAGGGGTTCCAGGTCCACATTCACGGATTCCCAGCCTTTTGCCCGTGCTGTGAGTTGCAGAAGCTCCTCTTCGGTCATCAATCCTTCCTTGAGCAGGAGACGCTCCAGGGTCTCCTGCGAACCTGCGCTCTGTTCGCGAAGCGCCTGGAGATGGTCTGGAGCGACGCGCTGCGATTCGATGAGCAGTTGGGCGAAGGCCTCATCAATGGGTTGCCGGGGTTGTGTGTGTATGTCCGTCAATCCTATTATTTTAGCAGAAAATGCTGTTTCCGTCCATTCTATCTCATCCTCTCATTTCGACATCCAGATGCGCTTTAGCTAGCATTCCTGCCATGCATCACACTTCCTCCCTTTTCCGACGCGGTTTCACGCTCATCGAACTCATCATTGTCATTGCCATCATCGCCGTGATCGCCGGCGCGGTCTTCGTGTCACTTGATCCTGCGCGACGCCTCCATGCTTCGCGCAACAGCGCGCGGTGGACCGATATCACGGCTGTTGCTCAGGCGCTCAAAACATACCAAGCGGATACTAATGGGAGTTTGCCGGCAAGCCTCGATAACGACGAGACGACCGTTCAGGTGATCGGAGAGAGCGTTGGCCTCTGCTCGGGTCTCGCGTGCACGGGTCAGAGCATCGCCGCAGCGAACTGCGGCATCACCGACTTCGACACGGAATTGCGAACGTACCTTCAGGCAATGCCGACGGATCCGACCACCGGTTCCGCCAACGATACCCGCTACTACGTCAATGAAGATCAGTACGGGATCGTCACCGTGGGAGCCTGCGATGCCGAGGGAGAAGGGTCAGGCGGCGGCGCTCCCGTTCCTGCCATCAAGGTGACGAACTAGTCAGAGCGTCGTTGAAGGACATCGAAAAAGATCGTCTGCGTCTCGTGCAATACGGCAACGCTCGCGCGAGACCTGGGAGGACTCCTCAAGGGGGGCTATGAAGTTCGGACCGTGCAACCCGTGGATCTGTTCCCGCACACGGCGCACATCGAGTCGGTGACGTTGTTGCAGAAGAAATAACCCATTGAATGGAGAGCGGGCATACATGCCCGCGGAACTATCGGGAATTGGCTTCGGTCGCCCCAGGTATGGGCACTCTTGTTTGTGGAGGTTTTTGATTTCAATACGCTGGAGTACTCTTTCTTTCATGCAACGTATCAGGATTCTTTGCGTAGGGAAGATCAAAGCGAAGTGGCTGCTCGACGGATGCGAGGAATACCTGACGCGCTTGAAACCGGTGATGAAAATCACGCTTGTCGAAGTGCCGGCCAGCAAAGCGCGGACACCGGAGCTCCAGATGGCGGAAGAATCGGAACGATTGCTTCATTGGATGGAACAATATTCCGGAAATGTGTGGGTGCTGGACGAGCGAGGCGTTCGAAAATCTTCACAGGAGTTTACCGATCTCATCTCTGGCGCTCGCGATCGAGGAGAAGAACTGACCTTCGTGATCGGCGGGGCGTATGGCCTCACGGAACCCGTTCGGAAGATGGCGAAAGGGGTGCTGCGCATCAGCGACATGACCCTCACGCATGAATTCACGCGCGCACTGCTTTTGGAACAACTCTATCGCGCGGCGGAGATTGCGAAAGGGAGTGGATATCATCATTGATCCGGCTCCCCGTTGTTTGATCGCTGTGCGTTTTCGTATACTATGGCCGTCCCAGGCCCTATCGTCTAACGGTTAGGACAGCAGGTTCTCATCCTGCAAATCGGAGTTCGATTCTCCGTGGGGCTGCCATACTGAAATCTCCTCCTGAGTGATAAGAGTTTTTGTCTCCACAGAGCCATGAACTCTTTTTTCGAGCCGACCCCGAAGCAGTTCTGTCGAAATGATGCCTTCCCGAATCTTCTTGAATGGGATTTTGGCCTCACATTGCACAATTCCATCTATCATCGTCCATTTCGAGCCGATTGTGACGAGCACGATCCGTTTGGCGTTCGGATCGTCCTTATCAAAGAACTTCAGAGCATTTGTGGCGAACTCAAAAGTTTGCACGGTCAGATCGAGCGCCATATCCACCTTCTTCTTGTTGTCCTGAAGCAACGCATCGTAATGGTCGCGCTGCTGCACCAGACCACCCTTCTGTTTCTTGTAATCCTCCTCGCTCAACAGTGACCGATCTCCGTTCCCTTCAGAGGCATAGAGGCGCACGAGGTCGCGTATCTGGGTTTCATATTTATCGAACTCCTTTCGCCATTCCTTTTTCTGCTGCTCCAAGAGCTTGCAATCTTCCTTCAGAAACCGCTCGCAGACTCGCGCTGCCCAGAGGACGAACCTGTGCGGCACGGTGTAGTTTGCGATGATTGCGCGGAATTGTGCGACAAGATCCTTTTCGCTAAGCGATCCTTTTTGGGAGCACTGCCCTTTCTTCTTCGTTGAGCGGTAGTACACATAGGTCTTCTTGGTGCCGTCTTTGAGCGTTGTGACCTGCACATCCGCAGTGATAGCCGACCCGCAGCATCCACACGTCATCAGCCCCGTGTAGGGCGAGTCGTGGATTTCGTTTCTCGCTTTTCCATCCCTGCCGAGAATCTTCTGCACCTTGTCGAACTCCCGCTTCGTAATCATCGGTTCGTGTGCGCCCTTGTACAACTCGCCGTCCCATTCAAAATGACCGTAGTAAAACTCATTCGAGAAAATCTTGTAGATGGCTCCAAGAGTGATCGGGCGCTCAGGTAATTTGTCAAAAGGAGGCAGAGTCAGATGCCACTCATCCCGCGCAATCTCCCAGAGTTGTGGGACGTTGTAGGCTCCGGTGAGAAAGAGCTTCCACATCTTCTGTACGAGTGGGAAACGCATGGGATCTTTGTCGATGTAGCAAGTGCCCCGCTTGCCCGGATTGATGTTCTTATAGCCCGTCGGTGCCTTCTCAGGAAGATGGCCGAGTCTGCACTTCGTTTCCATGCCACGCTTCGCGTCGATGCCCAACTTCTCGGAATAGTATTTCGACTGTGAGAGCATGATGCCCAGCATCATTTTTCCTTCAGGAGTATTCGTGAAGTGATAGCTTCCAAACTTCAAATCTTTGAGCTTGCCCATGTCGAGGGCATAGAGGATCACCCCCGCATCAATGGGATTGCGGGCGAGGCGGTCAGGATGCCACACGATGATCCCATCCGCCTCGCCCTTCTGCACTCGTTGCATCATAGCCTTGAACTTCGGTCTGCCCGGCTTGTAGGCGCTGCAATCTTCCGTGATCTCATCGACGATCTCCAAAGTTCCATACTTCTCCTTCAATTCATAGAGTTGTGATTCGATGGAGAGCGCCTGCTTTTCGTCGTCGGTGGAGCGGCGACAATAAAGAAAATATTTCATCGAGAGGTTTTGGAAAATTTGTCATATGTGCAACCACATGCTTTGCATCGGACACGTCTTGAATCAGCAAGGTGCAAACATCTATAGAGAAAATCTTTAGTTTTCTTCCAGGTATACGATTCATGTAATGTCCTAATTTCCTTAACAAATTTCGGCTTCAATAAAGTAAAAAGAGTAATGGCAGCAGGTGTAACAAACACCTGAAGATCATCAATAAGAAGAGCATTTGCTTTTCCCTTTTGGAAATAATCAATCATTTCTCTAAATATGGGGCTGCAAAGGTTATTTGAATTTTTGTCTATGAATACACGGGAGACAGATAATTCGTGTTCTTTTGCGTAAGCGAACAGAGACTGCTTCTGACGCTCGATACTATTTCCCTGTTGATTATTATTTTCAAAATATTTGTGACAATAAATGATGTACTTATTTTTCATGGTATCAGGGGGGAAAGAATGAAACGCCCAAGCGGGCGACCCTGAGTGCCCAACATCAGTCAGAGACTTTTGTCGGCAGGATCGCCCACTTGAGCGACAACAAAAATAATCTCTGAGCGGCGATGTGGGCACTGGGGACATTGTATAGGAAAAATGGATAGATGAAAGTCACTCAAAAATGACGAACATATAATCGTCTTTTGGGTTTGCTGTTGCGTATTGAATGATCTTCTCGACAGCCCTTTTCAGAGCAGGTTCGTCTTTGAGGCAATCCAGTTCTTTCAGTTGCTCGATTTCACAAGCATCAAGCACGAGATGACCGACAATCGGATCTTCAGAACCAAGTTCAAATGTGCGAATATATAAAGAACCAATACCTTCTTGGGGCAAACGATCCATCAGTAACACTCCTTCTTTGTCTTCAAAATGCAGAGGTTTACTGAAGTCATAATCGAATTGAGCGGCGAAGATTTCCATAAAAATAAAAGGTAAAAATTTATAAACAGTCTCTTCCGAGTTCAAATCCGTTCTCTAATCCTGCCCAATAAGTATTGAGCCACTCCTCACTGAACTCATGGGG
The DNA here is from genome assembly GCA_016196295.1 of Candidatus Peregrinibacteria bacterium. GTDB lineage: Bacteria > Patescibacteriota > Gracilibacteria > Peribacterales > Peribacteraceae > JACPYA01. Next base: position 31,285 of record JACPYA010000055.1, read on the forward strand.
AGGGACGTTTCTGATGACCTTGAAAATCTCATCATTCTTCAGGAAATGGAGGTCTAAGTTGCCCTTCTCATTCTCAAAGACATGGACACTGATCCACGAAAGATTGATAGGAGAATCTGGCTGACTCCATTTTTGAGGCCGATATGGGACGATTTTGAGCTGACGCATGTCTCATGGGAGGAGGAAAATAAATTCTTGGCTGCATCGTGGTGAGAACCTGTTACTTCTGTTACTAACTGGGTTTTTACTCATTCTCTTGCGGCAAGTTTGGTAACAGACTTCGGTTACTTCGAGTGCTGCTCGGTACAGAGGTAACACACTGCTAGTTACCAACTTTATGGCTTACGGAGGCTCTTCTCCCTCTGTGGTAACAGATGTAACAGGCTCAGGAGAAATGAGTGACGTGGAATAGCGTTTCGCTGCTTCCTGTACAGATGACATCTTTATTTCGTAGCAGCGTTTCTTCTTACCCTCGATGTGCTTGGTCTGTGAATGTTTTGTGCAAAGTCCTAATCGTTTCAGCTTCTCGTTTATGTCCGCGACGGGCAGGATTGCGTTCTCAGCGCCTTCCAGCATCCCGTAGAGGCAGGGAAGTATTTTTTGCGTTTCGCTGTCGGCATCTTCCGACCGTCTCACGTCTCGTACCTCTTTCGCTAAAGCAATGATGGTGTCGATGAGTGATTGGCTCCCCGTCGCCTTCGCTATCGTCAAAAGAGGCCGCCATAGCTCAGCTTCTCGTCCGATGACATCTGTGACCTGTAACGAGCGGCGCGCCTCCTCCACTGCTGGGTACGAGCAGAGGGCGGTAGGATAAAGCAATGCGCGGAGATCGCTCCACTCATTGGATTCAATCTCGACCTCTTTGTTCAGGAGCACATCGTTCGTGCTCCGCAACATCACGATCTGAATACAGCGTGATGCAAGCGCTTGTTCCAAACGTTCAATGCCTCCGAGTGCCTTTGGGGAGTACGGATCATAGTTCACGACATCGAATTGCCCCTTTTTCTTTCCTGGCTCGCACTTAAATACAGACACTCCTCGTTTGTAACCGCTCCGCAGAACATCTTGTAAAGAGCGAGAGTGTTCATCTTGTGCGTTCCATAGGTGCTCGACTTCATCGAGGCAGCAAGTCGTCCCGTTTGCATGAACAAGACGGATGACAGAAGCAGGTGAGGATGTGCTCGTTAGTAGCTCCCCGTTGAACGAGAGCAGCGCGAGCATTTGGAGTACCTTCGTTTTCCCGCTCTGGTACTCTCCGGTGATGTGGAGATATGGGAAAGCTGGAAAGAGCCGAAAGTAGTACGTTGCGATTATCCAGAGCGACAAACAATGAAAGTGACGTTCATCAGATAGCTCTACATATTCCCGCAGTTTAACATTTATGAAGTTTTGCAGATCGGCCAACGAGAACACGTCGGCTCCCTGTAAGAAGATCGACAATTGTCGTTGATCCCAACGCCTCTGCATTCCCTCAGGAGGCAATCTCGATACGGACAAACCCCTTCTTGATAATTCCTCGGTGGTACAGGGAAAGCACTCTTTCTTGGAAGAAACGACATAGTTTTTCGACTCCTGCCCCTCTTGCACGGATACAGTGAAATATGCCACTCCATTATGGAAAGCCTGTACGGGAAAGATCCTCTGTTGATTCGCACCTTTTTCTAATGTCGAATAAAAAT
>JACPYA010000002.1 GCA_016196295.1 Candidatus Peregrinibacteria bacterium
GTACCACACATTCATGAGGAGCTGACGAAGGGGACCATCAGACTCAGTAACGAGCTCCGTGGTGTACGCGGTGAAGAGGGGATTCCCGAAGACCAAAAAGTTTCGGAGAAACCACATACTGAGGATACTGCCCCCGCAGAGAAGACCACCCCACAACCACAGGGGGCGAAGGAGTGACCGACGCTCTGCGAATACATACACAAGAATGAGCAGAAAAAGTGGCATGCCGTTATACCGTGTGATACTCGCGAGTCCCGCAAGAACGCCTGCGACAAAAAGCCAACCCGGAGAGTCTTTCACAAAGGACAGCGCGAAGAGAATAGCAAGAAAGAGTGTTGTGAAGAGAAGATCAGCAGACCCCGCGATCGTCATAAAGAGGAATCCCGGATGGAACAAAACAACGAGCGTCGTGAGAGCGCCAACGAGAGGTCCGCCGAGGAGCGACGAGAGGTGCATCCCAAGGCGCATACCGAACAAGGAAACGAACGGGTACGAAAGGAAAGCGTGGAGCGGGAGATGCTTCGCGTATGGCACCGAATCAATGGCATAGGTTCCCGTCGTCCACAGGCTCCGACCGAGTCGGGCATAGAGAATGGTATCGCTCACAACCGGGTTCTGCACTCCTGGTAACCACAGAAGAACAAGGAGAAAGCAGGCAACACCGAGAAACGGGAAGGAGGGGAACCGGTTCATACCCCCTCACCCTAGCCCTCTCCCTAGGGGAGAGGGAACTCTTTCCCCCTGAAAACACCCCAGTTTTCAAACCAGTCTGAGGAGCGTCGGTGGTGAGAACAACCGGAGCTGGATGGGTGGTGGCTTCTCCCGGTGGATCAAGGGTGGCAAGGACTGACGCAGGAACCGGACGAAGGAGTCGTAGTTGATGGTCAGGGAACGCTTTGTCAGGAAGATCTTGTAGACATGGAGAATGGCAACGACCAGCGTGTACGTGGACTTCTGGATCGTGCAGAAGAGGTGAGCGGACAACACGAGCACTAGTTGGATGAGTGCAATGAGATTGCGGATTTTGATGAAGCTCTGCACGCGCACCTGCTCCAGACCAAAGCAGACTTTCGCGGAGCGGAAGATGTTCTCGATGCCCCAGCGCTTCAGGTACATCGTGACCATCTGCTTGTCCGAGAACTCCTCCCACAGGAGATTCGTGAGGAGGCGGATGGGTTCCTTCTCTTCCCGATGTTCATGGATGACGAGCACGTACACGTCCGGATCGATGGTGTTGGGTTTCTCTCCCATGAGGTGAACAGCGTGCCGCCCCTCGGGCAGGTCTTTGATCGAAATACACTCCCCAGTTTTCACGAGGACGACATTACGATTGTCTTTTACCCTTGCGATGAAGCGAACATTCAGAGTATGACGCAGATCACGGTAGAAGGAGCCACTGTCATTCCCCCGGTCGAGTGCCCAGATACCGCGTCCAGCGAGCGTGGTCGAGACCCGCTCGATGACGGAGAAGCGGGTCTGCGGGTTCGTTGCTGTATCTGCATCGTGGAGACGGAGGCCGAGGAGCAGACCGTTCACCCCCACGCCGTGAAGTTCGTAGCCCTGCGCGCCTGTCCCAGACGCCGGAAAGTTTCTCCATTTTCTCGGCATGTTCCTTGTTGATGTCCGTCGTGTCGTACGCGATCACCGTGTTCTTCCGGACGGCGGAAACTACTTTCCGCAGTGCCAGTGCTTCGACCTTTGCCGTCAGATCAATGTTTCCAAGGTGGTAGCTGTACTTCTCGGCCTGCTTCTTCGCGCTCATCTCCGGGTTCTG
>JACPYA010000059.1 GCA_016196295.1 Candidatus Peregrinibacteria bacterium
TCGAAGCTGATGGTCGCGTACCGGAACATCCAGAAGTGCACGAGTTGCCAGAAGGTGAGCGCTTTCACTTCCCACAGCGCGCGGTAGAGCTGCTCCATGACCGCCACTTTCTCTTTGAAATCTTTTTCGGTGCGTTTCTCTTGGTCGATCTTGCTGTCACTGCGCGGGAGGAGCACTTTCATGCTCACGAGGCGGCCGCTCATCAGGTACGCATACGTGAAGCGGCTCCACCGGACGACCAGTTTCACCGCGAGGACAAATCCCAAGATCGAAAGCACTGCTTCCAGGGGATCTCTCACCAACCAGCGCCCGATGAACCCCCACACATCCAGCTGAAAGACCCAGCTGAGCACGGAAATCGTGAGCAGGATGAGGGGCCAGAAGAAGAGACGGAGGAGTGTGACCACGGTGAGAGCGTTGATTTTTAGGCTGTAAAAATCTATTTATTATACCAAAAAAATGGCTCTAAAGCGAGCCTATTCTGAGACGGAGAGAGCCCTGCCCCAAGCGCAAAACATCACTCTGCGGCCACGGGCTCCGCGCACGCCGTAACAGTCATCCTCATGATGCGTTTCCGCCCGTTTACGAGCGAGAACCGGAACACATACTCCCCTTCCCGGGAGGGCTTAAATGCGTAGCGCTCCCCGGGATGGACGAAATCTTGGAGGCGCGCGGATGTCCCATCGGGATACATGACACCCCGCACGACGAAGGGTTTATTGGCGGCAAGCGAGAGGGTCTCCCCAAGAACAAACGAATGGGGGATGCCGCGCACAAAGCGCACGTCGCGGCTGAGACGTGTTTGGAAGCGTGCGTCTGGCCCCTTGCACGAAGCGATGACAGCCTTGTCGCCCAGGCGTTCAAAGCGCGCGTTGATTTTCCCCTTCGATCGGTCTGCGATCGTCGTGAATGCGGCAAGGCTCAAGTCCATGTCGCGCCCGTGCACGTAGGGTCCGCGATCGCTAATGCGCACCGTGACGCTCTTTCCGTTCTCGACATTCGTGACGCGCACCATGGTGTTATGCGGAAACGTGCGGTGCGCGGCGGTCAGCGCGTGCATGTCGAAAGGCTCGCCGAATGCCGTCCCCTTCCCGTGAAATTTCTCCGCATACAAACTGACTTCATGCACTTCATCGCGCAGCAGCGTATCGAATTTCAGAATCAGATCGATCAGCCGATCGCGCGAGAGCAGTTCATTCTTCACGCGCGGAGGCTCCGCCACAGTCGGTCGCGACCGACGTGGCTCCGCGGCGGGCCCGGGAATGAGGAAATCGCCGAGCGGATAGCGCGAGAGAAGGTCTGGAAGATGCTCTGCTTGCATGAGCTCCAGATCATCGACGCTGCGCGTGCGAAAGAGCCAGAGGAGGCCATCTTTAAGGGTGAGGGGATCGTCCGGGCGGAATGTCACCTCATCGTCATCGACAATGCCCCGAAACTTCGCGAACTTGATCTCTGCGAAGCCTGGGGTTCCCTCCAAGACATCCAGAAACTGCTCTTCGCGCGAGTCCTGCACGGACCGCATGATGCTATTCCAGATCATGAGGAATCCATCGCGCCGCGAAACGGGGGCGTCCTGCGCCGACGCATGGATCGGCATCGCAAGAGACAGCAACATCAAGAAAAGAAAAATTCTTCTCACCTCTGCAGCTTTGCGAAAAAAGAGAGAAAGAGCAACAAAATAAAGCACAACAAGAGCGGGTCTTCGACCCGCGGTTAAAACGATTCAAATTCCATAACATCCCATTTCCCCGGGGCAGAAGACCAAGGATACATATCGGCAGATTGAACTAATCCTGCTTTTACAGGATTTTGATGAATATAATTCAAAGCAACTCCGGGTTTTTTGGGAATTCTAATATGAAATCTTGGTTGCCATATCGATCCTCGACCCAGATGAAATGCCACTCCAATCTTGTATAGGTGAATAATTCTGGAAATCGATCCGGGCCATGGAATCTGCATGAGAAAATAACAGTGATCTGGCATGATGACAAAACCATACAGAAAAAATGGATGGTGTTCCTGAATGCGGTACAGACTTTCTATTGCTTCTCTGGCACATGCAGGATCAGCGAATATTTCTTTTCTGTTCCGGGTATTTGTTGTCGCCAGCATGATGTAATCATTCTGAATGGGATGTCTTTGAAACATGCCATTATGATCTCAAAGCGCGGGCCGAAGGCCCGCTCCTATCAGGTTTAATATATATGTGATAAGGGAATTTTCGCTTTGGTTCAACGAAAATCTGGTTCCAAGCGACAGCAGAACGGTTACAAAGCAGCCCATCCCTGCGCCCGCACCGTTCGGTACATCTCACTTCTCATATCCCTTTTGAGAGCCGCAATGGTCGCCGGCCCGACGAACCCGGCGCCCTTGTCCGTCGAAGCGGTGACGATCCCCTTCTCCAGCTGATACGCGATCACGGAGTCGCGCGTGACGGGCCCGTAGAGTCCGCTGATGCGATCCCCCGGGAAGAGCCCGCGTCGCGCGAGTAACTTCTGAAGGACACTGACCTTCTTGCCCTTATCCCCTTCTCCGATAAAATCGTCGATCGTGTCCCCGCGTTTCGCGATGAGATGATCGATGGACCGGAGCGCGAGCAGGCGCTCGGCGAGCCGCGCGACGTGACGCTTGCGCCACGAGAGCGTGAGCTTCGTCTTCGTGAGCGGGCCGATGCGTCCGGCACCCGGCGACGCTTCGTCCACGACGAGGAGATGATCTTTCTGGAATGCGACGATCGCCGCGAAGAGCGTGTCGTCGTAGACACCGTTCGTGCGGCCGCGGTAGTAGCCGAGGAACCGCAGCGTGCGCTGCGCTTTCAAGACGGACTCGCGTGAACTGCCGCGCTCGACGAAGACCGCGAGTGGTTCGCCGGCATTCTTACGCACTGCCGCAACAAGGTACGCAGCCGTCCGCTCGGTGAGCTGATCGGCAGGCTCGGCAAGTCCGAACTCCTGGATGAATGTCTCGAGGCTCTGCTTCGTCGCTGGGCCGAAGTAGCCACTGACGGCCTCGGAGAAATACCCCGCGTCTTTCAGATGTTTCTGCATGAGTTCCACGGAGAGGCTGCTATCTTCCGCTTTCGGATGGAGCGCGAGGAGGTCGGGCTCGGTCGCCATGTACGGTCGAAGCATCTGGAGCGGGGCCGGCAGGGATGCAAGCGAGAGGGATTCTCCTGGCATCGCGGAACCGACGGGATAGACCGTGCCACGGATGTGCTGGACGCCGAACGCGAGCGCGCGGGCAAGCCCTTCTTCACCGAAACCGACCCAAACGTCCAAGCGATGCGCGCCATTGGGAAGTTCCTGGATCGCGCCGCCGCGGTCGCGGACCGTGAGGGTACCGAGACCGGGGAGCACGACGCGCGTGCCGAATGCGTAGCTCGGAGGAGCTGCGATCATGCCGGGATAGACTTCCGTTCCGTCCGCGCCGGCGATCCCCTGGCCATTGAGGACCATGTCAGCCGCGTAACTCCCCTTCACGTAGCAGCACTGATCGGGCAGTGGCGAGTAGTAGGCAGTGAGAATGAAATTTTGTTCGTATGGTCCGGGGGCGGAGACGCCGCTCGGCGGCGTGAGCAAGAGCACGAAAAAAAATGCGCCGAGAATGCGGTGAGGCACCGGGGAATGCCTTTTTTGATGTCGGTATTTTTTTTGCGACATTTCCGATCATTATACCAAAAAAAGCGATGCTCGACTCGTCAGCGAACATGACAAAAAGGAGATCGAGGAGATTCTCGTACAATGTAAAGAAAACTTAAACCTCCTTTTCGGCTTCTTCTTAAGAAAAAATGCCAATCACGCGACGTACACCATCGACTCGACTCGCATGCCGAATTTTCCGGCGAAGTAGACGCCGGGTTCAATGGTGATCACCTCGTGTTTCAGGAGCGTTTGCACCGGCGCTTTCTGCGACAGGATCACCCCCTCGTGAATATCGAGACCGACGCCATGACCGAGCCCGTGCGTGAATGCGTGTTCGATCCCCTCTCGCTTCAAAATCTTCCGCGCAATCTTGTCCAGCGCGTGCGTCGTGACGCCGGGCCGCACCGCATCCATGGCGGCGTCGCGTGCTTCGCAGAGCGTGAGATAGACACGTTCCTGAAGTGCAGTCGGTTTTTTCGTGAAATAGACTTCGCTTCTGTCGGCACAGTATCCGCCGAGCTTCGCGCCGACATCGATCTGCACGATGTGACCTTTCTTGAGACGACGGGAGGTGGGCACATGGTGGGGTGTTCCCGTATGCGTGCCGAATGCGACGATGGGGTCGAACGAGAGCCCTTCCGCGCCAAGTTCCAATGCCCAGATCGTGAGTTGCCGCGCGAGTTTCTCTTCGGTGATCCCCTTTCGCAGAGCCTGCGGCACTCTGCGCAACAATTCCTCGGTAATCCGTTCGGCACGATGGAGCGTTCGCAACTCTTCCGCATCCTTGGAGCGGCGATATTCTTCGACGACATCCAAACATTGAACAAATTTTATGTTCGGATATTTCTTCTTCCACTTGCGAAACTGTTGAATGGTGACTGTATCTTCCTCGAAGCCGCACGTGCGAAGCCTCGCCATGAATGTCTGTGCGTCTTTCGCATGTTTCACCGTGATCCCCCGCTTCACGGTCTCTGTCGCCATTTGATGCGCGAGCTCATCGACGAAGAAGAGCATTTTCCCGGGAACAATCAGGAGGTAGCCGCTGTCGCCCGGCAACCCCGTGAGGTAGCGCACGTTCGTGGGATTCGTCACCAGAAAGGAACGATTTTTGGCTTGGCGCAGCAGATCGGCAGCAGTCGTTGGTCGCATGAAAGGGGTGGATTCGAACGGTATTTTATGCTATCATAAGCCGATATGCACACGACTCCCCGCCTCACGGTCGCCGCATCTGTCTGCGCGGCGTTTCTCGGACTCTGCACGGCGCTCACGGTCCCTGCGGTGAGTGCGGCCGTCTTCGGCGGTGGAGGGCTCGGAAGCGGCATCGGACAGGCGAGCGGCATCGCGGGACTGAGCTCGCAAGATCCGAAACAATTCATCCAGAGCGTCATCGATGTCGCGGTGAGTTTCCTGCAGCTCGCGGGACTCGTCGCCATCACCGTGGCCGGTTTCTACCTGATCCTCGGATTCGGCAGCGACAGCGCGAAGGACAAAGCGAAGAACATCATCATCTACACGGCGATCGGTCTCGTGATCGTCACCGTCGCGGACATCATCGTGGATTTCTTCTCCTCGCTCGGCACCGGCGCGGAGGACCCCGGCATCCGCGACCGCGTGCTCGCCGTGCTCGACATCGCCCTCTCGTACTTGAACCTCGCGGCCGTCATCGTGATCGTCACGGCCGGCTTCTATCTGATCCTCGGGTTCGGCAGCGACAGCGCGAAGGACAAAGCGAAGAACATGATCATCTACACCGTCGTCGGCCTCATCGTCGTCGTCCTCGCGCAGGTAATCGTCGATCTCGCGATTTCGCTGGGTGAAGGCGCCGGCGCGGGACAAGCGGCGGAGAACGTCCGCGCGAAAATCCTCGACGTGCTCCTCACGGCGCTGTCGTTCCTGAATCTCATCGCCGTGATTGCGGTGATCGTCGCCGGCTTCTACCTTGTGCTCAGCGGCGGCAACGACGAAGCGAAAGAGAAGGCGAAGAAGATCATCCTCTACGTCATCATAGGACTTCTGATCGTCTTCTTCGCTCGCGTCATCGTCGGTTTCGTCACGGAAGCCCTCGCTGCCTAAACGCATGGCTCCACGTTCCATCTCCCACTGGGTCCTCCTCACGCTGCTCGTTTCGGGCATCGCGGTGGGGTATGACGAACTCTACGCCCAGTCCCAGCGCGAGACCGTCACGATCGCACCGGGCACCGTGTTTGAAATCATCGCGCTGACGGAGCTTCCGGACGCCCAAGTGAGCTGGGTGCTGACCGAAGAGCGCACGTTCCTCGAGGCTGGACGCAATCGCATCTTCCGCACGCGGCTCACGAAGCCGGGTACCTACATCCTCGATGGCGGCATCTTCAGCGCACTTAGCGATACGCGGCTGCGAAAGACCATCGAGATCATCGTCCGCCCGCAGGAAGGTCCGCTCCCGCTCCAAGGATCCGGAGCCGCGGCGAGTGCGCCGACGATTCGCCTCGTCGAGACGACGCCTTCGCTGCGCGGCGAGAATGTCGTGATTGCGCCGGAAGGCATCCTCATCGTCACGCCGATTCGCACGGGCGCCCCGCTCATCCTCGACGTCGATACGGAGACGGACGGGAATGGCGACGGCAATCCCGCAAACGATCGCGACAGCGACGGAACATTCTTCCAGACGGATGGCACGACGCTCCACCTGTGGATGGCATCGCAGAAACCGAAGCGCACGATGCAAATCACGGCCGCGCCCGCAGGCACCGCACCCATCACGCAGAGAATTTCCGTCCTCACGAGCGGTATCGGCGCCACGGAAAATGCGATCGTCTCGCAGACGAAGGAAAACGGAGAAGTGGAATTCCGGATGGAGTTCCAAGGCAATGAACCTCCTCCGGGTCCGCTCCTCACCCACTGGTACTTCGGCGATGGGATGGAAAGTCTGCTCGAAGCCCCCATCCATCGTTACGCGAGCAACGATACCTACACCGTCCATGTCTCCGTCATCAGCCTCCAGTCGGGAACGGAGATCCTCTCCCTTGAGAAAACCCTCACGATCACGAATGCCGGGCCGATCCCGACGGAAACGGGAGGCAGTATCCCGCCGCCGGCGCAGCCATCCGATGACGGAGGGCTCCTGAGCGGATGGATCTTCTTCCTCTTCCGGCTTCTCCTTGCGGTCCTCGTCGCCTTCGGCATCGGCGCACTGATCGTATACCTCTATCGGAAACTGCGCGGAGGCGTCGGGCTCCAGAAGAAGTTGGAGGAAGTGGAATCCACCATCGTTACCAAGAAGAGCCCGAAAGAGGTGATCGACGTGCCGGCTGCTCCGATGGAGATCAAGCGCCCGGAGGCTCCTCCCGCACAACCTGCAAAGACATCGCCTCCCGTCACGGAAACGAAAGCCGTTCCTCCTCCGGTCACTGCGCCAAGCCCCACTCCTCCCCCCCCGGCACGATCGGTCGCGACCGACGTGCCCCCGCCCCCTCCTCCTCCCAAGGAATCCCCGAAGCAGACGGAGCTCCCCGCATGGCTGAAGGAACCGCCGCGTGCTCCGACGCCTGCCGCGAAACCAGCGACACCCCCGCCCCCTCCTGCAAAACCCGCGACGCCGCCACCTCCTCCGGTAAAGCCAGCCCCTCCGCCACCTGCTCCGCCTGTCCCCCGACCTGTCCCTCGAAGCTCCGAGAGGAGCGAAGTGGGAAGTCCCGCACAGCGGGACGAAGGTGGGAAACCAGCTCCAACGCCACCGCCGGCACCCAAAAAAGAGACGCCACCTCAACCCCCCCTTCCGAAGAAGGAACCACCGCCTCCCCCCGCACCACCCCTCCCTCCCCCTCCGCCTCCCTCCCCCCCGGCACCCCAGCCCGTGACACCCGCCCCCGCTCCGGTTCCGCCTCCACCGGCTCCGACTCCGTCAAAGCCTGTGATCCCGACCATACCGAAGGAGCAGCCGATCGAAAAAGCAAAGCCGGAAGAAAACTTGGATACTCCTATCGCGATCATCAAGGCGGAGAGCATCAGCAAAGAGGAGCCGAAAAAGTAAGGCGGATCACCCTCAACATTCAGTACCGGGATGGTTTTTCAAAAAATTCTGGGGCGAGCGATGGGATTCGAACCCACGACATCCAGGACCACAACCTGGCGCTCTAACCAACTGAGCTACGCTCGCCATAGATCTATGATGTCAGATTGTAGCAAGTACGCGAGTTGGTTAGAGCAATTTTTTTTATTGCTCGGATCCGCAAGCGGCTCCTCGACCCAACTGAGCTGCCTGCCGGCAGGCAGGCGCTCGCCACAGCGAAAGTATCGTACAGAATTGCAGCTCGTTTTAAAGTGTAAAGAGGCGAATTCGCCGCTCAGAACGCTCAAGCGGACTTGGCAAACTTCCTTCACACCTGCTACACTGGAGCCCCGCGTAGTGTTACCCCACTACCGTTTTTTCCGGCTTCGCGGTTTTGAAGAATGGAATCGGAACTCTCTATAACGTACGACGCTTCGATACCGCTACGCCGAGAGCACCTATGGCAGAACTCCAATTCCGCACACCCATCCCCCTTCGCTCCGCTTGCGCGGAGCTACGGCGGGATCTCATCGTTGATCTCTCTTATTAAGAATCTCTATGTCAGAACTCCAATTCCGAACGCCGAAAGGCACGCACGACGTTCTCCCGGAGGACCATCAATACATGACCTACATCAAGAAGGCCGTGCGTCACCGCGCGCGTCAGGCGGGTTACAAGCGCATCGACACGCCGATGTTTGAGAACAAAGCGATCTTCGAACGCGGCATCGGTCAGCACACGGACATCGTCGAGAAGGAGCTCTTCCTCGTCACCGGCAAGCGCGAGGAGGACGCATCGGATGCGCAGTTTGCCCTGCGGCCGGAGCTCACGGCCGGCATCTGCAGGAGCTACATCGAGCACGGCATGCAGCAGCTGCCGCAGCCGGTGGAGCTCTACGCCATCGGGCAGTGTTTCCGCCACGATCGTCCGCAGAAGGGGCGCTACCGCCAGTTCCACCAGTTTGATTTCGAAGTGATCGGGCTGAAAGACCCGAGTCTCGACGCGCAGCTGATTTTCGCGCTCGTGAAGATCTTCCAAGACCTGCGGATCATGGATCGCCTCACGCTGCAGATCAATAACATCGGTTCGGCTGAAAATCGCAAAACGTACGTCGATGCGCTGAAGGATTTCTTCATCGGCAAGGAACGCCACCTCTCGGAGCAGGATCGCAGTCGCCTGCAGACAAACCCCCTGCGCCTGCTCGACTCGAAGGAAGAAGACACGCAGATCCTCCTCAAAAGCGCGCCGATGTTCGAACAATTTCTGACCGACGAGAGCAAGGAATATCACGCGACGCTCCTCGAATACCTCGACGAGCTCGGCATTACATACGTCCAGAACCCACGCCTCGTGCGCGGCCTCGACTACTACACGCAGACGGTGTTTGAATTCTGGGACCAGAGCTCCGGCGCGCAGAACGCCGTCGGAGGAGGAGGGCGGTACGACGGCCTCATCGAATTACTTGGAGGAAAGCCGACGCCCGGCGTCGGCGTCGCGTGCGGCATGGAACGCATCATCTGGCACATGAAGGAAGCGGGCGTGAAGGTGCCGAATAAAGACCAAGTCGATGTCTTCGTGGCCCAGCTCGGGCCCGAGGCGAAGAAACAATGCCTGACCTTGGTATCGCACCTTCGCGAGATGGGCGTGCACACCATCGGAGCCCTGGGCGAAGCGAGCCTGAAGAGCCAGATGCGCCACGCCGATAAGTTTGAAGCGCGCTACACGCTGCTCCTCGGCAAGATGGAAGTGAAAGAAGGGACGATCATCCTGCGGGACATGAAGGCGGGGAAGCAGAAGCAGATGAAGTACGAGCAGGCGATCCCGGAAGTGATTAAGTTACTGGGACAGGAGAATCTGGATACGTATGTCTTGAAAGATCAAATGGGCGAGACAGATGAAGATTGAGCTTTGCCATGGAAACCAAGGAGACCAATGAGACCAGTGAGACCAACGAACGTTATTTAAAGGATTCCCTTAACTTCATCAATAAATAACTTATTCGATTGATTTTTTCATCCGTTTTCTTAAATTCGCTTTCGTTAATGTACTCCAAATCTCGAGCAAGCAATATCTCGACATGCAATTCTTCCAATGACGCAGCGGCAATTTCAAAGAAGCGGCGTTTTTCCTTAAAACTCTTACGTGCATTTCCCTCTGCAATATTTGTCGGAACGCTCACGGCCGCATCTCGAATCTGACTCGTAAGAGCAAAGCGCTCGTCATTGGGGAAATGACGACTAAGGAAATATATCCAGAGACAAAGCTTATATGCTTCCTGCCAAACTATTAATTTTTCATGCATTCTTTCGTGCATGGTATTACTATATGAACAAGGCAGACTTATCAGGAGACCCGGATTAATCGTTTCTTTTTTACATTGCCGGTTCTTCCTATATAGAGGCCAAAAGATTGGTTCCGTAAGTAAAAAGAACATCGTTGGTCTCCTTGGTTTCCCTGGTCTCATCGGTCTCCTCCCCAAGGCCTTTCAGATATCAAGATTCTTCACCGCCTTCGCGTGCGTCTGAATAAACTTGCGCCTCGGCGCAACTTCGCTGCCCATCAACGTCGTAAACGTCGCGTCCGCCTTTTCCGCGTCTTCCATCGTGACTTTCAGCATGATGCGATTCGTCGGGTCGAGCGTCGTGTCCCACAGCTGCTCCGGGTTCATCTCACCGAGACCTTTGTAGCGCTGGATGTTCACGCGAGCTTTCTTCGGCGCTTTCTGCTCGGCCTCTGTCGTGAGGTCGGCTCCAATCTCCTTCTCTTCTGCCTCCTCTGATGGCTCGGCTTCCTCCGTGTCCTTTGCCGTCACGCCCCACTCTTTGAGCGTATTCATCTTCTCCGCATCCGTGAAAGCGTAGCGGATGTCTTTGCCCTTCTGGATCTTATAGAGCGGCGGCTGCGCGATGTAGAGGAATCCCCCCTCGATGAGCTCCGGGTAGTAGCGGTAGAAGAGCGTCAGGAGAAGCGTGCGGATGTGCGCGCCATCGACGTCGGCATCGGTCATGATCACGATGCGGTGGTAGCGCAGCTTCCCGATGTCCTTCGCCTCGCCGATGCCCATCCCGAGCGCGATGATGAGTGCTTTGATTTCGGTATTCGCAAGCATCTTGTCGAGACGCGCCTGTTCGACATTGAGGATCTTTCCCTTGAGCGGCAAGATCGCCTGGAACTCGCGCTTGCGACCCTGCTTCGCGGAGCCGCCGGCGGAATCCCCCTCGACGATGAAGAGCTCGCAGTTCGCGGGGTCTTTGTCACTGCAGTCCGCGAGCTTGCCCGGGAGCGTCATGCCTTCGAGCGCGCCTTTGCGGATCACGGAGTCGCGCGCGGCGCGCGCGGCGAGACGGGCGCGCGCGGCGAGCATGCATTTCGCGATGATGTCCTTCGCCTCGCCGGGGTGCTCCTCCAGATACGCTGAGAGCTTCTCGTTCACGACGGTTTCGACCGCGGTCTTCATCTCGGCATTCCCAAGCTTGCTCTTCGTCTGCCCTTCGAACTGCGGTTCCTTCAGGCGAACGGAGATGACTGCGGTGAGCCCTTCGCGGACGTCATCCGCCGTGAGGTTCTCTTCTTTCTCTTTGAGGAGGCCGAAACTGCGCGCATACGCGTTCACCGTGCGCGTGATGGCCGCCTTGAACCCCGTCATGTGGTGGCCGCCTTCAGACGTGTGAATGTTATTGGCGAAGCTGACGACGTGTTCCTGGAACGCCTGCGTGTACTGGAGCGCGACCTCGACGAAGCCGTCCGGCGTGTCTTTCTCGAACCAGATCGGCTCGCCGATCGTTTCCTTCGACTCGTTGAGATGCCGGACGTACGCCGAGATGCCTCCTTCGAAGTGGAAGCGGTAGAGGCGCGGATGCTTCTGATCTTCGGATGGGCGCTTCTTCCTGGCATCGATCATCGCGATCGTCACGCCGCGCGTCAGGTACGCCTGCTGCCGCAGACGCGTCATCAGGAAATCCATGGAGAACTCGATCGTGTCGAAGATTTCCTCGTCGGGCATGAAATTGATCTTCGTTCCTTTTTTGTCCGTCTTGCCCGACTTCTTTACGTCCATGGTCGGCTTGCCGCGCTTGTACTCTTGCACGTAGAGCGTGCCGTCACGGTAGACCTCCGCGCGCATCTTGATGCTGAGCGCGTTCACGACGGAAGAACCGACGCCGTGGAGACCGCCGGAGACCTTGTACCCGCTGTCGTCTCCGCCGAATTTTCCACCGGCGTGCAGCGTCGTGAGCACCGTCTCGAGCGCGGAGCGCTTCGTCGTCGGGTGGATATCCACCGGGATGCCGCGACCGTTGTCCTCGACGCTCACGGAGCCGTCTTCCTCCAGCGTGATGAGGATGCTCGTCGCATGTCCCGCCATCGCTTCGTCGATAGAGTTATCGACGATTTCATACACCAAATGGTGGAGTCCGCGCGCATCGGTGGAACCGATGTACATGCCGGGACGCTTGCGCACAGGCTCGAGCCCTTCGAGGACTTGGATCTGCTCGGCGGTGTATTTTTGACCTGCCATATCTTCAGGGAGTCTACGCAAAAAGCGGGGTCCAAACAACGCTTCCGCGCACCAAAACCCTGTTAATATGGCCGGATTGTTTTGTTGATATATTGTTTTACGCATGAGGAAATCATTGAACTAATTTTTTGTACAAAATGGGAAGAAAACTGGGCATTTTTCACGGGCCCTCATCCGGCACCTTTCTCTCCTCGTTTCCCCTCCTCCCTTGCCACGTCGTTCGCGAGCGACGCGGCTTGCCTCCCCCATCGATCATCCGTACACTGTCGCGGCTATGGCGATCCATGCCCACAAGCACGGCGACGAAAGTAACGACCGTCTGCAGCAACGCTTCAAAAAGCAGGTGCAGAAGTCCGGGATTTTGAAGATGCTGCGCGAGCGCGGAACGCATAAGCGAAAATTGACGCGTCGCTTGCAGCGCGTGCGCGCACTGAAACGCGAGGGGTACCGCGCGGCGAACAAGAAGAAGCAGTTTTACAGCAACATGTGAGAAGAAATTCGAAATCCGAAGCACGAAATCCGAAATAAACTCTACATCGGAATGTTTGAACTTCGAAATTCATATTGTTTCGAATTTCGAGATTCGTACTTCGTGCTTATCGTTAATCAAGCGCTGCTTTAGATGCCGACAGCTCCGCAAGCTCTGCGGTAATTCCCGCTTGGCGCGTCTGGTTATACGTGAGGGTCAGGTCATCCAAAATGTCAGAGGCATTATCCGAGGCGTTTCGCATCGCGACCATGCGCGCGGAGTGCTCGGACGCGGCGGCCTCCAGGACTGCCTGGAAGATCTGCATTTCCGTGAGCTGCGGAAGGATCACCTTGAGCACTTCTGTCTGTGATGGCTCGAAGATGTACTCGGCGATGTCCTGTTCTTTCAGTTGCAGATCATCCGCACGCGCGTGCTTCTTCGGCACGAGGCTCCCGAGCATGGTCTTGAGTTCCGATTTCGTGAATGGCAGGAGGACCTTCGCCGTCGGTTCCTGCACGAGCGCGGAGACGAGATCGGGATACAGCAAGACGACGGAGTCGTAGGTTCCGTTGATGAACCCGTCCGTCGCGATGCGCATGATCGGCAGCGCTTCCTTGAACGTCGGATGGTTGCTGAGCGCGGGGAACGCCGCGACGATGTCTTGTTCGCTCCGGGCGAGAAACTGCTGGCCCTTCTTGCCCACGGCGATGAAGGTGAGCTTCTCGAACCCCGGGATCGTCTTCACTTCGCGCAGGTAATTGCCCATCATGCGAAACATCTGCGTGTTAAGGCTTCCGCAGAGCCCGCGATCGGAGGTGAAGAGGATCGCGAGGATCTTCTGTGCCGGGCGCTGCGTGAGGTACGGGTGGAGCCCCGGGTGCACCTCCGCCATGTTCTCGAGAATGTTCCATGCCGTGAGAGCATAGCGACGGAGCATCTGCGCGTTCTGCGTCGCGCGGCGCATCTTGCTGGCCGCCACGAGCTCCATCGCCTTCGTCACTTGGCGCGTCGAGCGGATGGCCTTCATCTTGCGCCGGATATCGCGGAGGCTGCGAGCCATAGGAGAATTGGTAGCGGGGTAGATCGGTAGCTTTGGTAGCTTGTTCAATGAGCTACCCCGCTACCAAAGCTACCTAACCAACAGAATGAAACCCTCGGTCCTTCTTAAACGAGGCAATTAATCTCTTCAATGACTCCTCCGCTTCCTTCGTGATTTCCTTCGAGATCACTTGGAGGAGGTCGTAGTGCTTTTCCCGGAGGAACGCGAGGAACTTGCTCTCGAAGCTCTTTACCTGATCGACCGGCACGTCATCGAAGTAGCCGTTCACGCCGGCGTAGAGCATGGCGACCTGTTCGCCGACCGGCATCGGTTCGTACTGATCTTGCTTGAGGAGCTCGGTGAGGCGCGCGCCGCGGTCCAGCTGCTGCTTCGTCGCGGCGTCGAGGTCGGATCCGAAGGCCGCAAATACGGCCAGCTCACGATACTGGGCGAGATCGAGACGGAGCTTTCCCGCGACTTTCTTCATCGCTTTCACCTGCGCGGCGGAACCGACGCGCGAGACGGAGAGACCCACGTTCACCGCCGGACGGATGCCTTTGTAGAAGAGATCGGACTCCAGGTAGATCTGCCCGTCCGTGATGGAGATGACGTTCGTCGGGATGTACGCGGAGACGTCGCCCGCCTGCGTCTCGATGATGGGCAGCGCCGTCAGCGTGCCGCCGCCGTGCTTCTCGTCCAAGCACACCGCGCGCTCCAGGAGCCGGGAGTGGAGGTAGAAGACGTCGCCGGGGTATGCCTCGCGGCCGGGAGGGCGGCGGAGCAGGAGCGAGATCTGGCGGTAGGCCCACGCGTGCTTGGAAAGATCGTCGTAGATGCAGAGCACGTCTTTGCCCTGGTCGAGGAAGTACTCGCCCATCGCGCATCCGGCGAAGGGAGCGATGTAGGAGAGAGCCGCGGGTTCGGCGGCGCCGGCCGAGACGACGATGGTGTAGTCCATCGCGCCGTGCTTCTTCAGTTCCGCGACGATCTTCGCGACTTTCGATTCCTTCTGCCCGATCGCGACGTAGATGCAGATGACCGGTCGATCGGTATTCTGCGTCGATTTCTGGTTGAGGATGGCGTCGATGCAGACGGCCGTCTTTCCGGTTTGTCGATCGCCGATCACGAGCTCGCGCTGGCCGCGGCCGATCGGGATCATCGTGTCGATCGCTTTGATGCCCGTCTGGAGCGGCATGGTGACGGACTTGCGCTCGATGACGCGCGGCGCGATCTTCTCGATGGGGTAGCGGGTTTTCGTGGCGATCGCCGGACCGCCGTCTTTCGCTTCGCCGAGCGGCGAGACGACGCGACCGATGAGCGAGTCGCCGACAGGCACGGAGAGGATTTCTCCCGTTGCTTTCACGGTATCGCCTTCTTTGACGATGCTGTAATCACCGAAGATAACGGCACCGACCGTATCTTCGCCCAAGTTCAACGCGGTGCCCGTGATCCCTTTCCCGAAGTCGATCATTTCGGCGGCCCCCAGCCGCGAGAGCCCCGAGAGCTTCGCGATGCCGTCTCCTATCTCGAGGACGGTGCCGACGTGTTCGTGCTTCGCCTCCTTTTTGTAGGATGCGACGCGTTCCTCGAGATTTTTGATGAGAGTGTCGGAGAGTGACATAGGGCTTGGGTGGGGGCTAGGGCTGGGAATGCAATAATGATTGGATCACAGAGCGGCCATTCTTGGCCGCGGTTTTGGCCGCGTCATGCAGGGGATAACGATCGAACATGTTCTTCGAAGCGATCGAGCGCGGAGCGGATAGAGCGATCAAACCTCTCGTCGCCGTAGGACAGGCGTGCGCCACCGAGGAGATCGGGATCTTTCTCTTCCGTGAGACCGACTCTCTTGTTGAGCAGCTTGCTGAGCGTCGCGGAGAGCGTTTCTGCGTGAGCACCGGCATGTCCGGAGGGAGTCGCAAGCAGAGCCGAAACGCTATTCTCGCGTCTGTGCCATTCATCCTCGAGGATTCTTGGGAAGATGTTGATCTCGGCGGCGAGCCCGTGCGCCACGAGGTACCGCAGCGCCGCTTCGAGCAGCGCTTCCTTCTCTGCGGGAGAAGCCTTCTCCGCGAGGTCCAGAACCGCCCGCGCGAGGTCGCGAACGTGCATCTTCATCTGAGGAGCGTGGGAAGTTCCTTCTCGAGCGAACCGAGCAGGCGATCTTGATCTGTTTTGGAAAATTCTCGTTCGAGGATCTTCTCGGTCATCCGCACGATCATCTTGGCGACGACGCCCTGCACTTCGGCAAAGACGCGCACCCTCTCATCGTCCAACTGCTTGCGCGCTTTCTCCAGCATCTGATCGGCCTCTCTTTTCGCGCTCTCCAGAATCTCCTGCTTCATCCGCTCTGCTTGCTGCTTGCTCTTCTCGAGCATCGCACCCGCTTCCTGATCGACTTTGCGCAGTGTCGTGGTGCGCTGCGCTTCCAGCTCCTTCGCCTGTTGCTCGACCTTATTCGCGTGCTCCATCGCTTTCGCGATCCGCTCGCGCCGAGCATCGAGGACGTGCAAGAGCGGCTTGTACACGAAAAAACTCAGCACCCCGATGAGGATCAGGAAGTTCACGACCTGCGCAACGAGCAGGCTCCAATCAATGCCGAGCTTTGCGAGAAGTTCCATGGATCTAAAGCAGGATTCTTCCTGCGGGTGCGCGGGATGTTCCTGCGTGGTAGTCGATTACACGAACTTGATGATGAGCGCGACGACGAGTGCGTAGATGGCGATGGCTTCCGCGAAGGCGACCGTGAGAACCAGAGACGTCTGGATTTTGGCTGCGGCCTCGGGATTGCGGCCGATCGCTTCCATTGCTTTGCTGGAAATCCAGCCGATGGCAAGCGCAGGCATCATCGAGCCGAACATGATCGTCAAGGCGACAGCGAAGTTCTTATCGGAGAAAATCGATGCACCGGTGGCAACTGCTTCTTGTTCCATAGATCAGTGGGGAAAAGATGGAGTAAAGGGAATTTGCCTAAAGCCCGCGGATTGTAGGGATCCTGCAACCCCCAATCAAGGGTTTCTGAGATACTCGTGAATCGTAAAAGGACTTGGGGCCTAGGACTTAGGACATAGGAAAATAAGAATACCAAAAAGTCCAGCCCTAAGCCCTCGATCCTAAGTCCTACGTCCTTCCCCTCAAACATGTGCAATCTCACCGTGTTCATGATCATCTCCGTGACCGGTGACTGCCATCTTCAAGAACACGATCGTGAGCAGCGCGAAGACGAATCCTTGCACGAGCCCGACGAAGAGCTCGAGACCGAGGAACGGCAGCGGCGCGACGTAGGGCATCAGGAAGGAGATGACGACGAGCAGCACTTCCCCCGCAAAGATGTTCCCGAAGAGACGGAAGGTAAACGAGATGATTTTGGCAAACTCCGCGACGAGTTCCAAGATCCCGACGAAGCTCCCGACGGGATCCTTCCAAGGTGGTACAAAAAATTTGCCGGCGTACGGCAGGATGCCGAGCGCCGCGATGCCGAAGACTTGCGTGGCGATGACGGAAATCATCGCGATCGCGAGCGTCATGTTCACGTCCGCGTTCATCGAACGGAAGATCGGGATGTCCATGAGGTGTCCGTCATGCATGCCTTTGATGGTGATGGAACCGACCCCGGGGAAGATGCCCATCCAGTTCGCGAGCGTGAGGAAGATCAAGATCGTCGCAACGAGCGGGAAAAACTTCCGTGTCTGACTGCGGTCCTGCACGATGGAATCGAAGAAATCGAAGAGCCCTTCGATGAGCACCTCCATGAATGCCTGGAACCTCCCCGGAACCAGCTTGTACTTCGTGCGACGCAGCATCAGTCCCACGGCGAGCAGCACGAGCATCGCGAGCCACGCCATGATCATCGTGTTGCGGATCTCAAAGCCGCCGATGTGCCCGACCGTTTCGGAGGCGAGTGTCGGAGCATGGACCGTCGCTTTTGTCTCAACATGAACCGACTCTTCGGCAGCCTGCGCGTGAACAGGGGCTTCCATAGCGGACGGATTGTAATGGATGGCAGAACCGCAGGGAAGTATCCCCGCTCTGAAAAAAATGAGATGTGTGAGAGCGGGCATGCCTGCCCGCGCAAGAGCATCAGTGATCCTCTTTCTCAATTTCTTGTATGCGACGTTTGATGCCCAAGAACGACACAGTCGTCGCAATGCCGAATCCGATGAAGATGAAGAGGGGCGAGGTGCCGAGCACCCGGTCGAGGTATGCACCGCCAAAGCCGAGCACTACTGCCGGAATCGCGATGATGTAGCCCATGGCCCAGGCCAAGCGGAGGGCGAGAAGTAAAGGACGCCAAGAGGATTGAGGGTCGGACATACGACAATTTTAAATTTCAAATTTATAATTTTCAGTGAATTCCAATATTTCAAGGTACAAGGAGAATTTCTTGAAAATTACATGATTGAGTCTTCATTAAAAATTATAAATTCAAAATTAAAAATTTCCGATCAAGAGTCCACATGCGGTGTTCCCCTCCTGCTCCTATGCCTCTTCGCGACATGCAATCGAGCCAACTCGCGCTCGAGGATCGCCGTCGCTTCCGCGAAGCCCTCGACGTCGTGCTGTTTCTCTTTGAGCAACTTCTCCGCATCCGCTTTCGCCTTCTCGATCGCAGCCTCCTCCAGCTCCGCCGCGCGGTCTGCCGTATCCGCCAAAATGCGCACCGATGTTCCGTCGATCTCGATCACCCCGCGCGAGACGGCGAACAATTGCTCATCATTCCCTTTGCGAATCACAATCGATCCCGGCACGACGATGCTGATGACCGGAATATGGTGCGGGAGCACGGTGATCTCCCCTTGCGGCGTCGGCAAAGACACCGAGTCCACTTCCCCTTGGAAGACGGTTTTCTCCGGCGTGATGATTTCGACTCTCAGCGCCATGCGCGCGATACCCTACACGGTTCTCCATCACCTCACAACTCTCTTCCGCCTGTACCTTACGTTGAAAGCTGTCCGTAATACTCCGCGAGGATACGATGATGCGTACGCGCATCTAAAATGATGGACGCGGGATCTGGAAAATAAAAATCCGGAAATCTCCCGGATTCCTGATAGATACCTTGACGAGCCGCATCGGTCATCAACCGAGGAAGCCTCTGATTGCCATCATAAAACACATTCGAATCGATTCCTTGGGCATAGAGCTTCGCAGAATAATGAGGAGCCTCAGACTGCATCAGCATTCCCGCAAGGACTTTTCCATCTCGAAATTCTTGTTCTGCAAGATTGTGATCTTCAACGTCATGACCGTGCTCGCATCCGCGCGATTCATAATATTGATGCGCCAACCGATCGATGTCATACGCAGACGGACTGGAATGAGCCTCTGCCCGCAGCACATACTCTCGTAGGTAATGTTTTTCGAGAATCTCGCGATATTTTGCAACGTCCCATTTCTGTGGATGCGAACAACAGTCAAAAAGAGCGCGCCGAAGAGCTTGGTTCTGGCGTGAAACCATTTCCATGGTTACGGGCTGATCGTTCGCAAGCCTTCCCTCCCAGCGCGAACAACTGACCGTCTCAAGTTTTGGCACAAACATGCCGAGACCGTACCACGTCCGAAACGCCAATCAAGAAATCTCCATCGGACGATAGAATATTCGCAGCGGCGCGCGAAGATCGCTCCTCTGTCTCTTCCGTCTCCTTTAACTCCTCAAGTTTTCACCTCTTCAATCCCTCCCTTCATGTAGAACTCCTGTTCCGGGACGTGGTCGAGTTTGCCGTCGAGGATCGCGCGGAAGGACTTCACCGTGTCTTTCATCGGGACGAACTTGCCCGGGAACCCCGTGAAGACCTCGGCGACGAAGAACGGCTGGCTGAGGAAGCGCTGGACCTTGCGCGCGCGTTGCACCGTGCGCTTGTCGTCTTCGCTGAGCTCTTCCATGCCGAGGATCGCGATGATGTCCTGGAGTTCCTTGTACCGCTGGAGAACTTTTTGGACGGAGCGCGTCGTTTCGTAGTGTTCCTGTCCGACGGTGGCCGCAGACAGAATCGTGGACGTGGATTCGAGCGGATCGACGGCCGGGTAGATGCCGAGCTCGGCGAGAGCGCGCGTCAGCACGATGGTGGAGTCGAGGTGGCCGAAGGTCGTGGCAGGGGCGGGATCCGTAAAGTCATCGGCAGGCACGTAGACGGCCTGGACCGACGTGATGGAACCTTTCTTCGTCGAGGTGATGCGCTCTTGGACCTGTCCCATTTCGTTTGCGAGCGTCGGTTGATAACCGACGGCGGACGGAATGCGGCCGAGGAGGGCGGAGAGCTCGGAACCCGCCTGCGTGAAGCGGAAGATATTGTCGATGAAGAGGAGCACGTCGCGCTGCTCTTCGTCGCGGAAGTACTCTGCCATCGAAAGGCCGGTGAGCGCGACGCGGAGGCGCGGTCCCGGCGGCTCGTTCATCTGCCCGAACACGAGTGCCGTCTTCTCGAGCACGCCGGATTCCTTCATTTCATAGTAGAGGTCGTTTCCTTCGCGCGACCGCTCCCCCACTCCGGCGAAAACGGAGTAGCCGCCGTGCTGGGAGGCGACGGAGTGGATCAGCTCCTTCACGACGACGGTCTTGCCCACACCGGCTCCGCCGAAGAGCCCGACTTTTCCTCCTTTCAAGATGGGACAGATGAGATCGATGACTTTGATGCCGGTCTCGAGCACCTCCGTCTCCGTCGATTGCTCGGCAAACGTCGGCGCGGCACGATGGATCGGATACGTTTTTTTGATTTTCACCTGCGGCATGCCGTCGATCGGCTCGCCGAGCACGTTGAACATGCGGCCAAGCGTCTCCGGCCCGACCGGGACCGAGATCGGCGCGCCCGTGTCTTCCACGGCGACGCCGCGGCTGAGTCCGTCGGTCGATCCCATCGCAACGGTGCGGACGAGTCCGCCGTCCATGTGCTGCTGCACTTCGAGCGTCAGCTCCTCTTTCCCCACGTTCGTCTTGAGCGCGGAAAAAATCGACGGGAGCTTGTCCTTCGGAAATGCGCAGTCTACGACTGCTCCGATCACTTGAGAGACGGTACCTGCGTGCATAAAGCTGCGGGAGCTTACTCGGATGTGAAGTCCATCTCAAGAGTCGAAGAGACAAAACATGAAACCAAAGAAAAGTGGGCTCTTAGAGCCTTGACTTTTTTGCGCCACTCCCTTACACCTGACCCTCAATATTTCCGCTTATTGCTGCTATAATATCTTGATTTATGAATAAGTCTCTCCCCCTCGACCGCTCCGATATGCCTTCCGATGATTCTGAAAACAGGATCATTGTTCCGAGGAACAAATGGATAGTTACAGATCAAAATCTGATGACGCGACGAAAGTTTCTGGAAGTATCTCTGGCAACCGCAGCCGCAGCGGGCATTGCATGGGATGAGAGCTTCGCGACAGAAGGGGTGGATCGGGAACATGTTTTAAAACTCAAACACGAAGCCTTGAAAAAGAACCGACCTCAGGTGCAAAAATTTCTCGATCTTCGGAAGGAATCGTTGGAAAAAATAGTTGGAAAAGAACGTGCGGCGGAAATTTTTAGAGTGTTGAAAAAATATTTTGGATGCATCGACGAGGGTCTGCAGATCGAAAACATGCATAAGATCGGCATCGCGGGTCTCGGAGCGGATATGACACAAGAAGAATCGGACCTTC
>JACPYA010000003.1 GCA_016196295.1 Candidatus Peregrinibacteria bacterium
GATAAGGGGGCATCGTGCCCGGGTTCAGAGAAACAGCAGAGAAAAGCCACGAATCCTTCGCTTCAATCGCCAGCTGGCACGCAAAAAAGCCCCGATGCGGATCAGCGAAGATCGGGAGTGCTATTCTTCAGACGTTCCCTAAAAGAAAGAATTAGCCCCGTCTTCATGTCAAGGATCATTCAGACCAGCCTGCCAAATTTGGCAAACTATTTTCATCCTAGACATAATGCGGGATGTTGTCATCTTTTTAGTGTTATCTTTTCAGATTTTTAATGGAGCCAAGGTAGTCAAAATACTGCAATGTGGTCCATACTGGTCTACTATGATCTGGTGAAAAAAGCCTCAAGCAAAGCTGAATTACGGGAAAAGAAGACTGATAGAAAGTCATTTTTGAAAGTAGTAAGAGCACCAATCTATGTTGTATTAGATAGTTTAAAATCAGCGTACAACGTGGGGTCTATCTTTCGGTTAGCTGATGCATTGCTCGTTACAAAAATCTATCTCTGTGGACAAACAATTATACCGCCTAATTATAAACTTAAAACGACTTCGCGAGGCACGGAACGATGGGTTCCGTGGGAATACCGCAAATCAGCGGTAGAAACGGTGCGTAAACTTAAAGAAGCTGGCGTATTCATCCTGTGTGCCGAACTTACAGAAGATAGTATTGATTACAAAAAAATGTTGCCTTCGTTTCCGGTTTGTCTCGTACTGGGACGAGAATATGACGGTGTGTCCCCAGAAGTATTAGATTTGGCTGATGCTGTTGTCTCCCTGCCTATTTATGGCATGACCAATTCTTTGAATGTTGCTTCAACGGCAAGTGTTCTGCTCTACGAACTCTCGCAAATGGCAAAACATCAAAGAGATCCCTGAAGAAATAATGTATCACTCCGCCTTCACGACGATGCTTATGGACTGTTCGCTGTCGCCGAGCTTCACCTTGGCCGTGAAGTTCCCGGTCGCTTTGATGGGCTCCGCGAGGATGACGGACTCGGAGGGGATCTCCAAACCGTGTTGTTCCTTGAGCGCATCGGCGATGTGGTCCTCGGAGACCGCTGCGTAGAGCTTGCCAGTCTTCGTTACTTTCTTCGTGAACTGGAGCGTCTTTCCCGCGAGGGCCGCGGCCGCATTCATGCGGATCTGGCGCTCGCGTTCCTTCTCTTCCGCGCGCTTGCGGATCTGATCGGCGTAGCGCTTGCGGACCGTCGGCGTCGCAACCAGCGCCTTCCTCTGGGGAAGGAGGAAGTTCAGGGCAAAGCCGTCGCCCACGACGAGCAAATCGTTTTTCTTTCCAATGCCGTTCACGTCTTGGAGAAGGAGAATTTCCATATCAGCACTCATGTTTCGCTCCGTAAAGGGCCAAATCAGTCTACGCGATGGGATCCAAAAGGTCAATGCACAGTGCCGAAGGGCGCGAAACGAGGAGTGGCTCGACAATTCGGATGGGAAGTATGATTTAATTTACATCTCACAAAAGTTTATAGTGAGTAGTTTGTAGTAAATAGAAAATGGGAACTCCCTGCTACTCACTACCAACTACTCACTACCGGATGATGCTCGGGAGCCATCCGACGAACGAGAACCAGCTCTTGCCCGCCTTGAAGACGCGCTCCTCTTTCACGTACCACTGGTGGAGCGTGAGGAAGCGGTCGGAGTGGAGCGAGAGAGAGCCGGGGTTGATGCCGAGGATATTTTCTTGGTGCGCGTAGGTGTAGAGAGGGGAATAGAGGAAGATCGCCGGCACGTCGTTTTTGAGGATCGTGCGCAGCTCGCCGAGCGCATCCTGACGCTCTTTTTCCTTGCTCGTGCTGCGGATGGTTTCGAGGAGCGCATCCGCCTTGAAGGAAGAGTAGTGCGCCAAGTTGTAGGCATCACGTCGCAGGTCTTCGCGCTTGCCCGTCAGCTTCTGCACGTTGCTGCTGTGCCAGTAGGGGAAACTGTCCAGGTTATCCAAGAGCGACTGGCCGAAGAGCAGCACGTCGTAGTCCCGGCGGATCAACTTCTGTTCGAAATCTCCTTCAGAAGCGGGGATATCGATCGTCACTTGGACGCCCAGTGCCGCCCATTGTTTCTGGATCATCTCGGCGACTTGGCGATACTTCTCGGGGGACGGGCTCGTGAGGAGTCGCAGATTCAGCGCATCGCCGGCATCGTTCTTGCGGATGCTCACGGGGTCCGTGGAGAGGCGTGTGCGCAGCATTCCTCGTTCGAGCGTCAGGTTCTGCACCATGATGCGTTTCTCCGCGGGAATCGTCCCTGCGCGAGAGTCGAGGAAGAGCTGCACGAGGCGCTGTTCTTCGCGCGCGCGCTTAAATTCATCGATGTTCGTCGTGCGCCAGAGGTAGAAGGAATCGACGATGTTGCCGTTCCTCTGCGTCAGGCGGATCAAGTTCTCGCCCAGCCGCAGCGAGCCCGTCCCGCGCGTGGGGAGCTGGACGATCCAACTGCCGGTGTGGGTCGGGTGTCGCTTCACCGCGATGCCATTCACCGCGGCACCCGTGCCAAGGCGTTGCATCGAACCCGTGAGGGTGAGGACGGCGCCGGTATCGAGGAGGATCGTTGGCTCGATCTTCAGCATGCCGACGTCGTTCGCCTCGCGCTGTTCCAGGAGTCGCTGCAGTCGCAATTTTTCCGGCAGGTTCCAGTTGCTCACGAAGAGCGCGCCCTGCGCCGCCTCGGCGTCGTAATGGTAGCGCCAGTCGGAGACATCGATCTCGAGGAGCGGCGTATCGACGAGCATCGGTTCCTTGATGGCGTCGCCGATCTCCTGCTTGTTCGTCCCGAGCTGCAGTCCCAGGCGGAGATTTTCATCCTTCAACATCGCCCGATCGAGATTCAAAAACAGCGCGACGTACTGGGGCAGAGTATAGGTGATCGCTTCAAAGCGACGTGGCACCAGCGGTTCACCGTCTTTATTGCGCGGCACGCGGCGCACGCCGTCTAAGTTTCGCAGGTCCGTGAGGAGCGTCTGGTAGTCCGGGAAGATGCGCATCACGACGCGGTCGAGCTTGTAGAGCGGCTCGATGGTCCGGGGGAATCGTTCCAGCGTGACTTCGGTCGAGAGCTCCGTCTGGACGATGCTCCGGAGCTTGTAAGGGCCCGCTCCTACGGGATCGAGCGAGAAATCGAACGTTTCATTTAATCGGTTGATAGGCACGCCCTCGAACGATCTCTTCGGAAGGAGCCCGAGAGTGAGGTTGCTCGGGAAGAAGCTGTAGGGCTCTTCCAAGCGGAAACGCACCGTGCGGTCATCGATCTTCTCGATCTCGACGCCGCGGAAGTTCTGCTGCAGGAGGGTGTTTGGAAACTGCGAGTCCTGCGTCACGCCGAAGGTGTAGATGACGTCGTCTGCGGTCACCGGGTGCGGGTCATCCTCCGTCGAGTCGTGCCAGAAGAGTCCTTCCTTCAGTTTCAGGCGATAGATGAGCCCGTCGCTCGTCACTTCCATGGTCGCGAGATCTTCTTCGATCTTCTTCGTCGCTGGGTTGTACTTCAGCAGTCCCGCGAACACGAGCGAGACGACGTCTCTGTTCACGTCGTTCGTGACCGTGAACCAGGGGTTCAATTGCTGCAGTTCCCCGACCGAGCCCTCGATATACGTTCCTCCCGGGCTCGGGACGAGCATCGTGTTCTCCACGTAGAACTTTCGCAGCAATACGACGAACGAGACCGCGAAGAAGAGTACGAGCACGGCGAGAGCGATGCGCTCCCATTTGGTCATGGAACGGACGAGAGGCAGGATTCCAAGCATCCGGGGTATTCTACAGGAGGGGAAGGGGAGAGAAAGGTTCGAAAGAAGGAAACCAATGAGACCAAGGATATGTATACGGATTGCGAAAAATCGTTGGTTTCCCTGGTCTCTTTGGTTTCATTGGTCTCCTCTTCGTCACAAGTACCACTCCAACACCGTCAATCCGAAGAAGATCACGCTCAGCCAGATGCTCGCCTTGTAGATGACTTTTTCCGCGCCCCTTCGTTGCACGAACGTCGCGCCGGAGCCGCCGAACGTAGCGGTGAGGCCGGACGCTCTGTGCTGGATCAAGATCGTGAGGATCAGGAGGATGGCCGAGACGACTTGGAGGATTTTGAGGATGATCATGTTGAGACAGTGTAACGCAGCACGTGGTGGGCGCCAAGGGATTCGAACCCCTGACCCTCTCGGTGTAAGCGAGATGCTCTAACCAACTGAGCTAGGCGCCCATAAAGATCGAAACACACCGTATTCTGCCATGACCGAGCGATTGCGCAGTTTTTTATTGCTCGTCCGCCAAGGCGGACTCGACCCAACTGAGCTAGGCGCCCTTCCCCATAATCCTATCCTTTTTGGGAGTTCTCTGCATTCTTGACCGCGCCTCCTCAATGGCTAGACTTCTTCCCTTATGGGAACCGAAACGATTCTGCTGGCGGAAGACGATCCCAGCTGGCAGGCGCGCTTCCAGAAAGATGTTCTGCGGTGGGTACAGCAGACACGACCAATGGAGCTTGTGATCGCGGGAAGCATCGAAGATGCCGTCTCACATTTTCGAGAGTTACTCGAAGCGAACGTTTTGAACTCTACATTTCTCGATTACCATCTTCGCTTATGGGGCAACAGATGGGGCCACGAAGTCTACAGATTGATGCTCCAAGTGAACGCAGAAGTTGCGGCTCAAAAGACTGCTGCGTGGTCTCTTTTGCCCGAAGAGGAAGTCCATCAGGGATACGCGAGCGCGAATGTTTCCTGTCCGAAGCACGTCCTCTACAAAGGTTTGCCGTCCCAGGCGGTCCAATTCATCCTCTCGCATCCTGCTCCCGGCAGCGAAAAAGAGGATATTTAGGGCTTCTAGAGACCCTTTTATGCAATCCTAGACACATTCCTAGACACATTGACATAAATATTGTTTTTAGGTATGTTAGCTTCCTTTTACATCTCCCCATTTCAGTTATGCGTACGGACGCCCCTGTACATGTTTGGAAGCACTTCCTGGCAAACATCCGCCTGGCCCTGCTCCACGCTCTTCCGATCCTTCTGATCGTCATGACGGCTGTGCCGTCTTTTGCCGATCATACGGCCTGTTCCGACGGTCTCGATAACGACCAAGACGGCCTCATCGACTACCCGAAGGACACGCAGTGCGTCTCATTGGAGGATGACTCCGAAGGGTCCACAGGACAGGGCACCTTCATCACGATCAGTGACGGCCGGGAGACCGTCAAAGCGGGAGGCAGCTTGATCTACCAGATCGGCGTCATTTCCGACCGGGACGATCAGCAAGAGGTGGGTGTGCGCTTCCACCTGCCGCACCAGACGAACTTCCTCTCGGCGAGCCATGGCGGCCATGTCGAGGGCAGCTACGTCATCTGGGACAAGGTCACCGTCCAGAAGGGGACGCAGCGCGGTCTCACGGTGAACCTCGAAGTCGATCCCTATGCCAAAGACGGTCTGCTCATCATCTCCAAGGTGGAAGCAGCCGGCGAGAGCGCCGTCGATACGACGCGCGTGAGCAATACCATCGTGACGCAGTCGCCGCTCAAGCTCTCCATCACGGACGACCACCAGACGGCCGAGCCACGCGAGACCCTCACGTACCGCGTGCGCGTCGAGAACATCGGCAAGGCCGATCGATCGTTCCACCTGCGCGTCACGATGCCGGTGCAGCTCTCGTTCATCAGCGCGGATGCCGGATACGAGAAGGCCAGCCACACCGTCGAATGGCGCAACCAGATCCTCGCGCCGAATGAGGAGCGCGAGTACACGTTCACGGCCAAAATCGAGGACCACCTCTCTGGTTTCTTCCCGATCCATACGAAAGCCTTCATTCTCAACACCAATGAACGCGCGTCCGACACGACGTTCGTCCACATCGGGCCGTTGGAGGAAGACTTCGGCATCACAGTGAAAGCCGATCGTAAGGAAGTCGAGCGCGGCCAGAACGTCTCCTACGACATCACGATCACGAACCGTTCCACGGATCTCGCAACCAACGTCAATGTCGTGAATGCCCTCCCGCCCTATACCGAGTTCGTCTCGGCCTCCGAGGGCGGACGCTACACGGGTGGCAACGAGGTTCGCTGGGACGCCATCACGATCAGCCCCAAGGGACGCCGCATGTTCCGCGTGACCGCTCGCGTCCGCAGTGACGCTCCGATCGAGTACACGCTCATCAACAGCGCCGAAGTTCGCAACCACAAAGCCCATGCCACGACGGACGTCGTGCTCCATGCCTCGAACGTGCCGAGCCGCGACGACCGCGATGGTCGCCAGAGCGAGGACGTGCTGCTGCGCAAGACAGCTGACAGAGGCGAGGCCACCCCGGGTGATACCATTTCGTACACGATCACCGTTCGCAACACGACGGACAGGACGCTGCGCGACCTCGAAGTCGCCGATCGCTTGGACGCCGCGTACATGACGCTCGTCTCGGGCGTCACGGATGCCGTTCGCACGGGCAACCGCCTGACGTGGACCATCGACGAGCTCGCTCCGAACGAAGTGTGGCAGCGCACGTATTCCGTGCTCATCGCCGCGGACGTCCCGAGCGGCGTGAACCTGAATAACATCGTGACGGTCGGTGGAGATGACATCTCTTCGGTGTCGCTCACCGAACGCGTCCAGACGGCTGAGCTCGGCGTCGTCAGCGGACTCCCGGAGACGGGTGCCGGCATGGACCAGATCTTCCTCGGTCTCTCGGGCCTCCTGGGTGCCGCGCAGGTCCTACTCCAGCGCAGAAAGCTCTTCGCATAAATTCACATTGCCCTCACCGGAAACCGGGGCTCAGGCTCCGGTTTTTTTGAACGTGATGGAGACGGTGCTATGCTCCATGCATGCTGATTCTCGAGAGTGATGTAGGTATTCGTGTGTGGAAGGACCCCATGGTCGATATCGAAACTACAGAATTTACCACTGCCGCCGAGAATCTGGTCACAGTATCGGACGCTGACCAGCTTCTGGCTGTCGCTGAAGATTTGTGTAATAGATCGCGCCATCTTTTCTACGGAATCAATCGTGTGACCCGAGGACAAGTGTCTGCGATGGGCGCGGCTTTCGTACAGGCCTCCGATCGATTCAATGCGCTCGGCGGATCCGGTGACGATCGAGCGGCACAGCTGATGAGCCATGTTCGTTCACGAGGTGAAATACTTCAAAAGCAGCTCGAATAGTAAAAAAGCCGCTCGGGCGAGCGGCTTCTTGAAGAACTCAGATAGGAATTAACCGCGAAGAGACGCGAAGATCTCTTGCATCAGCTGCACGATGGTCGAGAAGTCGAGATCGAAGGGGATATCGAGCAGGCGGCTGAGCCAGCTGACCGCGAAGAAGGCGATGAAGGTCACGAGGAGACCGATGATCGCGAAGCGGATGGTATGGACGGCCTTCTTGATCTTATCTTCGTTGCCCGCGGAGAGGATAAAGGTGATGCCTCCGACGATGATGAACACGAGGCAGAGGACAGAGGCTGCGATGAGGGCGAGAGCGATGAACGTGGCGACGATATCCACGGGACTGCCGTTCTCGAGAAGTTCACGGAGCATACGAAGAGGGGAAAAGGAAAGAACGGAACCTCAGGCCTGGCCGGGTTCCAAAATTTTGAGATTAATGCGCTGAGAGGAGTTGCCGCCGATGATCCGAATCAGCGTGCGCAGCGCCTTCACGGTCTGCCCGCCGCGGCCGATCAGCTTGCCCATATCGCGATCGCTCACCTTCACGGTCAAGAGCACCCCGAGGTCGTCGATGGTGCCTTCCACGCTCAATTGATCGTGATCCTCGACCAGAGCTTCCAACACGTAGCGAAGAAACTCGAGGCCGGGAACATTCGTCACGGATGTGCTGGACATGGGTCCTAGATTAGCTCTCTTTCTTCTCGGTGTCACTCGTTTCTTTTGCAGGCGCCTCTGCTTTTGGCGCTTCCGCAGGCACTTCGGCTTTCGGTACGGCGGGAGCCGCCGCCTCTGCCGGCTGCTCTCCCTTCGGGCGGCGCTTCGTGTAACGCTGAATGAATTTCTCCAGCTCTTTCATTCCTTTCTTGCTGAGGATGCGCGCGACGGTGTCGCTCGGGATTGCGCCCTTCTCGACCCAGTGCTTGATGCGCTCCGCGTTGTGTTCCAGGACGACGGGGTTGCGTGCCGGCAGGTAGTGGCCTACGATCTCCAGAAATTTGCCCTTCACCGGGTTTCGGTGCTCCGCCACGACGATGCGGTATGTGGGGGTATTCTCGCGGCCGGTGCGCTGCAGACGAATCGTCAGCATGAAGGGCTACAGTTTAAGGATGTGAAAGACCTTGTGCAAGGCTTTCTATAGGCTAAAAAATGCCAAGTGCAAAGT
The DNA here is from genome assembly GCA_016196295.1 of Candidatus Peregrinibacteria bacterium. Lineage (GTDB taxonomy): Bacteria > Patescibacteriota > Gracilibacteria > Peribacterales > Peribacteraceae > JACPYA01. The sequence goes on from JACPYA010000003.1 coordinate 8,303, forward strand.
GCCAATTGTACATCGTAATTTTGGCACTTGCCTGCCAGCCGGGTCAGGCGCTGAACTTGGCACATTGATTATTTTCCGCGCTCCAGAGAACGTCGTATGCGAATCTCTGCTACCGCTACGCCCGGGCACTCCGCCTTCAGATGCTCCAGCAAACGGCCGGAAAGCTGCTGGCATTCCTGCGCGGCGATGCTGTTTGCAACCGCAATCATCAGCGTGCCCCGCTCGAGTTTCTCCGCGTGGATCCCACTGCTCAGCGTGGGCAGCACGGACTCCAGGAAGAGTTGCGCTTTGTGCACGACGAGCGCCGCTTCCGCGTGTTCTTTCAACCCGCGCTTCGCGAGGATCTTCGGGAGGACGGATCGGAGGGAGTCCATGGGGGCATCATACAGCCTGGAGCACTCGCGCGATCTGCTCGGCGGCCTGAGCCCAGGAAGGGCTTCGAACAGCGCTCTTGCGAGGGATATCTCCCCTCATCGCTGCGGCAAATGCCTCCGCCGTCGGCTCGATCAAGATGGCACTCTCCGCTGCGACCTCTAGGATGGCGCCTCTCTTGCTTGCGATGACGGGGCAGCCGATGCTCTGGGCCTCCACGACGGGAAGACAGTATCCTTCGTAGAGCGACGCCGTGATGAAGGCAGTCGCTTCTATGTAGAGGGCCGCGAGGTCTCTGTCGGACACGGCGCGGAACATGCGGACCCCGGGCGCGAGGCGAAGCCTGTTCACTTCTTTTCCGTGCGTCACGAGCACCAGTTCTCTGTCGTTCGACGGTAAACGCGCGAATGCATCGATGAGCGTCTGCACATTTTTGTGCTGCTTCGCATTGCCGATGTACAGGAAGAACGGTTTGCCCAGATGGAATTTCGTTTTCACATCTGGCGTTGGCTCCGACATGCGCACGCCTTCGCCGATCACGGAAGCTTTTAATCGTGCGACACCACCATAGATACTTTCGAGTTCACCAGCGGTGAACCTACTGACCGCGATGATGCTTCGTGCTTTCTGCACGGCACTACGCATGACCCACTGATAGCCGAGTCTCTTGAAGAGTCCTGCTTCGTTGGGGTATCGATGGAGGATCAAGTCATGCACGGTGATGACGAAGGGCACAGCACAGCGCAACGGCACGTTGAAATGAGGTGAGTAGAGCAGGTCGATCGCCGCGCGCTTCAGGATCTCCGGAAAGAACAGTTGCTCCTGAATCGAATAATGGGGAAAGTTCGCTGTCACGATGACGCCCTTTTTTGGAAGATCTTTCAGCCACAGTTCTCGTGGCGAGCGGACGAAGAGTACGTATGAAAGGCCGTCATCGCGTTTCAGGAGCTCCGTCACGACCTCGCGCGTGTAGCGGCCCAGCCCCGCGTGGAGACTCCCAAAGCGACAATCGATTCCGACGGTTTTCATACGGCTTCGCTAAATGAACGAAACGACGATCTCCTATAATTTTTTGTTATCTCGGCGCAGCGATCCGACTTCGTCCTCCCGTACGCACGGGACGGGACTTCGCCGGACAAGTATCGCTTCGCCGATATTGTAGAGATACCAGCAGAATCCTTGCCAGTGCTTTTATAGTCGCGCCGGTTCACCTGGGTATGATAGCGCCATGAAGGTCTCGGACGTATTGGCAGAAAAGGGGATTCCGCGTGCGGATCTCGAAGTCTTGCTGGCGCACGTCCTTCAAAAAGATCGAGGCTTCCTCGCGGCGCATCCGGAGTTTTCGCTCAGTGCTGAGCAGGAAAAAAAGATTCGGGAATGGATGGCTCGGCGAAAGAATCATGAACCGACTGCCTACATCGTTGGCAAGCAGGAATTTTACGGACGTACATTCAAGGTGGATCCCCGAGTACTGATTCCGCGACCGGCCACCGAAGGTCTCGTCGATCTCGCACTGCAATTTTTGAAGAACGGAAAAAATGATACGCGAGAGATCGATAGCAACATTATCGCGGTCGCGAAAGCATTCGGTGATGTGTCCGATGTGGAGACGATCGTTGATGTTGGCACGGGATCCGGCTGCATCGCGATCACGCTCGCGCTCGAGCGGCCGGATCTTCACATCATTGCGACCGATATCAGTGAAGACGCACTCGCCGTCGCACGAGAGAATGCAGCACTCCATCGCGCCGCGGATCGGATCCGATTCCTTCAAGGAAAAGACTTGGAGCCGATTGCAGATCTCCGTGAGCCGTTCGTGATTGTTTCCAATCCTCCCTACATGCCAAAGGGACGATCACTGGAAGCCGAAGTAATGCATGAACCGCATCAGGCGCTTTTCGATGCGCGGATGCCGCAGAGGTTACTTGAGCACGCACAAAAAATCCCGCACTGTCGCGGGATCATTGTGGAATGCGAAGCCATTTACATATTTCCCTCCTGACTCAATCGAGCTTTAATCTCGTCCTTTCTTCCTTGAATTTGTTGTCGGAGTCTCAGCCATTTCTGGTACACGGGATCGATGTTCTCTTTCAACGGTTGAACTGATTTGCCATGCAGATGGTTTTTTTCCGCCGCAGCCAATTCAAATCTGGAAACAGGAGCCCCGACTTTTAGTTGGGGGTGCTTCTGAGCGAGTTCAGGTCCCACGATAACCGAAGGAGCGTCGTCGGGCGTTATCTCAGACAGAGGAACGGGCATGGTCTCTGACATTTAGGTGGAGGGAGAAGAATCAGGACTATTTTCCCGGTTTTGGACTGCATGTCAATTGTGATAGGATGAGCTCGTGCAGAAGATGATCGCTTCCCTTGGGCCCGTGTGCGGTGTTATTGGGGCTCAATGGGGGGACGAGGGGAAGGGAAAAATCATTGATATTTTGGCGGAGCATTTCGATGTCGTTGCGCGCGCCTGTGGAGGAGCGAATGCAGGACACACGATCGTCGTCGGTGGCAAGAAGCACGTGTTCCATCTGCTCCCCGCGGGAAGTTTGCATGCGGGGAAACCCGTCGTGCTCGGAGCCGGCATGGTGATCCATCTGCCTACACTGCTGGAAGAGATTGCGACACTCAAGGACTCGGGAATCGATATCGTTTCGCGACTGCATCTTTCACCTGCGGCGCACATTGTCTTTGAGTATCACAAAGACATCGATGCCGTGATGGAGGAGCGACGCACCAAACAGAAAGGGCAGGGCATCGGCACGACGAAGCGCGGCATTGGTCCCGCGTACATGGACAAGGCGGCACGCTCGGGGATGCGTCTCGAGAGTCTGCGCTCGAGCGAAAAGGATCTGAAGAAAGAACTCACGGAACGAGCGACGATGGCCGAGGAGATGTTTGGCGTAAAGGCAGATGTCACAAAAGAATTGTCGGAGCTCCTGCGCGCGAAGAAGCTCCTCGAGTCCCGAGTGAGTGAGAACACGGTCGCTCTCATGGGAGATCTTCTGCAAAAGAAGAAGACGATTCTCATCGAAGGCGCACAGGCGACGCTGCTCGATCTCGATCACGGCACGTATCCGTACGTGACGAGCAGTTACACGACTGCTGCAGGAGCTCTCCAGGGACTCGGCCTCGCGCCCAAGGTTCTCTCATCGTGCATCGGCGTTGCGAAGGCGTACTGCACGCGCGTGGGATCCGGCAGGTTTCCGACGGAAGTCACGGGCACGACGGGCGATCGGCTGCGCGAGCGAGGAGGGGAATACGGAGCAACGACGGGACGGCCGCGTCGCTGCGGATGGCTTTCCATTCCGGATATACAATTTGCTGCGGCACTCAATGGGTTTGATCACTGGAACATCACGAAGCTCGATGTCCTCGACGAGGAAGAAGTGGTCCCTGTCGGCATTGCCATGAAAAACGGGAAGATGATATACAAGGAATTCCCGGGCTGGAAGGAATCGACCGCAGGCGTAACATCTTTCGCAGATCTTCCGAAGAACGCACAGGCATTTATCCGCTTCGTGGAGAAGGAAACGGGAATTCCAGCGTCTTTCATTGGCACGGGACAGGCCAGGGAGGCGATGATCGTTCGGTCTTGATGTATGGGCTCTCGATTTGGTCACATGACCGATGATCATTGGCTGATTCACAATCTTCAACGCGAGGTGCAAGCTGTCGAGCCCACGCTCATTGTTCAAAAACAGAATGGGTTGTTGCTTCCGGACCGCATCATTCTGGGAGCCATGTTGCACGTTCCCATGCAGAAAAAATTAATCGTCGAGGGAACGGGTGACGAACTCTATGCGTCCCCTCTGCGGATCGAACATGTGTGTCGTGTGACGTTGAATACAGCTCTTCAACCAGAGCTTGAGATGGATGAGATGAATTTGGAAGTCGCTCCTCTCATTGCAAAACTGCAGACGCATCTGTTCGGCAATCTCCAATCTCTCCTCTCGGAGAAAGCCGCATGATCACCCCTGCGCAGTCTCGCCCCACTTCAATTTGTCCCGGAGCGTCCCGTAGAACGTGTCTTGGCTGCGGCGCAGAAACTTCACCGTGTGGCTGTTCATCTTGGCATTGATGCGGTCGTGTCGCTGGAGCGCGACATAGGTCTGTCCGTCGAGCGTCAGGCTGACCTCGATATCGCCGAATTTGTTATCCTTCGCAAGGACCTCCACATCCACTTTCTGGTCGCCCGGGATCACGATCGGCTTCTGGCTGAAGCTGTGGGAGTTGATGGGCGTGAGGATCGTCGCGGACATGCGCGGATGGACGATGGGGCCGCCCGCGGCGAGTGAGTAAGCCGTCGAGCCCGTGGGGGTCGCGATGATGAGGCCGTCCGCGCGAAAGGTCGTGAGCTCCTCGCCGTTGATGCTTGTTTTCAGGTCCATCAGCCGCGCGATGCTGCCCTGCGAGATGACGGCTTCATTGAGCACGACGCCACTGAACAGTTTCTTCTTTCCGCGCAGCGCCTCCACGCGCAGGACGCTTCGCTCTTCGACGATGCCTTCTCCACGGAGCAATTTTGGCAGCACCGTCTTGGCCTCGTTGATATTGGTCTCGGCGAGGAAACCGACCGCCCCGCGGTTCACGCTCAGGATCGGGGTGGAAAAATCCTCAAGCTCGCGCACGGCGCGCAGGATCGTCCCGTCGCCTCCGATCACGAGGAGGAGATCGATACCTTTTTCATGTTCGAACATCGGCAATCCCTTGGCACTGGGGAGATCGTTGCATCGTTTCGCATCCATGCACACTTCCATCCCTTCCTTCTTCAAAATCTGCAGCACGTTCTTCACCGCTTCGTCGCGTTCGTCGATGTCCGACTTCACCGTGATGCCGATGCGGCGATAGGGAGCCACAGGACTGCCAGTATACCAGTTTTTCTTCGAGGATTTCAGTGCCGAAGGGCTTGAAGCAGAAGATCTGCCGTTCGGTCCCATGTATACTTTTTGGCTTGCTTAGGCCCTTTTTCACGCAACTCCATCTGAAGATCTGCGTCTGCGAGGAGCCGCTCCAGTCCCGCGGCGATCGATGCCGTACTTCCCGGATCGACAATCAGAGCTGCGCCATCTGCGACTTCTTTCAGGCTGCCGCGATCGGATGTGAGGATGGGAATGCCGCGCGAGAGCGCATCGAGGATCTGCATCCCAAATCCCTCGTAGAGAGAGGGGAGTGCGAAGACCGTGCATGTCGAGAGGAGATGCTCGTACTCCGCATCGGGGACGTACTGTTTCCAGACGACCCCGGGAGTTTTCCGTGCGAGATCGACGATCTCCCCATCGCGCCATCCGCGACTGCCGATGAGAATCAGTTGAAATGTTTTCAGTGAGGAGGGGAGTGATGCATAGCCTTCGATGAGTTGCTTCTGGTTTTTCCTCGGACAGAGCGTGGCCGCACAGAGAATGAACTGGCCGTGCGGTTCATTCAGGGGAGGATGCTCGCGAAACGGACCCGCAAAAATCGCCGTCACGTTCTTGGAATCGATGGACGGATACCGCGCGAGCAGATCGCGCTTCGTGCTCTCGCTGATTGCCAGGATATGGGTGGATCTGCGCAGAGCCAAGCCGAGCGTGAGCCGCTCGATCCACCGTGCCCGTCGCTCGTGCGGCTCGCGCCGGAACGCGATGAGATCATGCACCACCGTGGCGCAGGCAACGCGTTTGCCCGCAATCGCCGGAACGAGGTAACTGACGGTACTCACGTAGCAATGGAGATCTGGGATTCGACGAAGTGCTGTTGCAACATGCAGATGCCACAGCAGTCCCGTCCCCGGGACGACCAGTTCACGATGTTTCGCCGTATGCCACTCGTTTGGAACGGGCGTATCGGTGATGAACGTGAGGTCGATCTCTCGCGTACGGAGTGCTTCCACGAGTCCGCGCACCCAGACGCCTTTGCCGGTTTTTCTCGGCCGCAAAGCCTCACGGACATCGATCGCAATGTGCATATCCGCAGTTTAGCTTTGCGTGCATTACATCGATAGAGCGTCTAAATGACCGAAACGACGAAGGACAAAGAATAATGCCAAGGAACGTCGCTCGCGAGCGACGTTCCAAGGAATCAGGAATCAATGTTCGAGATCATTGGAATATTGGTCCGGTGGATTTTTCTTTGTTGTTTGTTTCTTGTTCTTTTCCAAGATGATGAAGGATGCTATGCTTCTCGCTGATGCCGTCTCGTGCCCTTCGAAATCTCCTGAAACTGGAACTCGAGGAACAGATTTTGAACGGCGGCCTCATCGTCGCGATGGTCGGCATTTTCTGTCCCTGGATCTCCGGCGAGTGGCTGGGCGGGGATACCATTTCGTATTCCGGGTTCAGCTTCTACACCCTGATCCTCGGGTACGTCATCTTCCTCCTGCTCCTCGGCACATTTCTCATGACGGCCGTGCCGCTCTTCGGCGGTCCCGTCTTCGTGAAGCGCCGCTACCGCGAGATCCTGCGCCTCATCACCATCGGGCTCTGCACGGTGCTGGTGCTTGCGGCCCTCTCCGTCCTCACACTCGTGATCGTCGAGTTCCAACGCATGGAAGTGCGTTTCGGCATCTATCTGACGCTCATCGGCTCGCTCGTCGCCCTGTTTTATGCTTTCCTTCGGTTCCAAGAACAGCGAAAATCCCAAGTCCAGGAACTGTTCCACCATCCGGAAGACCCCGGCGTCAGTGAACGCAAGGAGTCGGCCGTGCCGCCACCTCCACCCCCGCCTCCTCCTCCCGCTCCCGCTCCCGAAGAGCATCGTCTCTACCCATGAGTGACCCCTCTCCCACAGGCTACAGTGACGACCAGCTCGTTTACGTCGATCCCGATGCGCGGACCGTCGTCGGTCCCGTCGAGTGGAGCAAATCAGGAAATCCCAAGCCGCTCCCGATGAAGAAGGACGAAGAGCAGGGCGAGAAGCGCCGCGGCGGTCGCAAGTTCTACCCGTGGGGCACGTACAAGTCGATGAAGCGCGTGTTCAAGTTGGAAGGCAAACAAGGCAAAGTGCAGCCCGACAAGACGCTCGACCAAGTCATCGTGAAGGCGCTGGAACAACCATTTTGGGATTGAACCATATTTCGATGACTCTGATCGCGCGGAAGAAATGATCGATCTACTTTGGAGATGTGTGTTATTTTTCCTTTGTCCGGAATGCCCTCACCCTATCCCTCTCCCTGCGGGAGAGGGCATGCATCTTTCCGTCGAAGGGACTCTCCTACACGATGAGCATTCTCCCTCTCTCAGAGGGGGAGGGCAGGGGTGAAGGTGTGTCGTGCAATCAAAAAATCAAGCAACAGCGCGAGACAAAATCGATCAATCCGACTTCGTCCCGCAAGTGCGGGGCTACGCCGGACAAGGGGCTTTTGTGTTGTGGCACTGCAAGCGAAGTCGATGATTTGACCCGCCCGAACGATCTGATCGTTCGGATCGGGCGGGTTCCCCGGAGCTTGCTCCGGAAGAGGGAGTCCAGAGCTTGCTCTGGGGTTCATACCAATGATTATTTCACTTATTTCTTTCCGAGAACTTGACAGACTCTCCTCACCTCATTCTTCGATCCCACGATGATGGGGGTTCGCTGATCGATCTTCTCGATCTTCTTCTGTAGGATCGAGCGTGTGCCGTCGGATGAGGCTCCACCCGCTTGCTCGATCAAGTACGCGAAGGGGCCGCACTCGAAGATGAGGCGCAGCTTGCCCTCCGGATACTTGCTGCCGCCGATGTTCGTGAAGATGCCCTGGCCTTTGGCGAGGATATGATGGACGTCGGCCACCATGCAGCCGGAGTACCGCAGTGTCAGCTCTTCGTCGAGCCATTGGTTTAAAAGCGCGCGGTATGCCGGCGTGTCGTTCACCGCGCGCAAGTTCCCGGCGCTGTAGTTCTTCGCGTCGTCGCCAATGCCAAGATATTCTCGAATGAGGACGAACTCGCCCACTTCGTCCAGGATGAATTCGTGCACGCCTTTGCCGGCACTGTAGACGAGCACGGTCCGAGGCCCGTAGAGAACATAGAGCGCGGCGACCTGATCCGCGGGCTTTTTGCCAAGGATTTCTTTTCCTTTGTAGATTCCAAAAATAGATCCAATCGCGAAGTTTGCTTCCACGAGGCTGGATCCATCCAGCGGATCGAACGCCACCGAGTACTTGCCTTTCGGATCGAGCTCGATGATGTCTTTGCGCTCCTCCGAGATGAAGGTGGCGACGGTCCCGCTCTCGCAGAGGTGCTCATGAATCAATTCGTCGCTCAGCACGTCCAGCTTCACTTGCTCCTCGCCGAATTGATTCGTCTTTCCGGCGAGACCCGCCTCGGTCGTGCGAATGGCGTGGTGAATCATCTTTGCGGCCTTCGAAATATCCATGATCAGATGCCGCAAGTCATCCGGTACCTTCGCTGCGTTCTGCAAATGAAAATTAAGCGACGGTCGATCGGGACGGACGCAGGCTTCGGCAGTAGTCATAGCTCTACAGTACCATATTCTGTTCAAAAAAAATTACCGAAGAAACAAATAACAAAGAACGAACCACCCGACCAAAAAACCCAATGAGCGGATCATTGGAATCTTGAACCATTGGCATTATTTATTTGTTGTTTGTTTCTTCGGTAATTTTAGAGGAGCTTTCCCATGTGGACAACCATTTCGGTGACTCGCATTGCGTAGCCCCATTCGTTGTCGTACCAGGCAAGCAGTTGCACGAGCGTTCCATCGACGACGACCGTGGAGTCGAGATCGACCGTGGAGCTGTGCGTGTTGGAAATGTAATCGGAAGAGACGAGCTGGCCTTCTTCAACGGCGAGGATGCCCTTCAGAGAACCGTTTGCCGCTTTGCGGAGCGCGGCGTGAATCTCCTCGACTGTCGTCTTTTTCGAAAGATTGAGGGCGAGGTAGGCGGCGGAGACATCAGGAACGGGGATGCGCAACGCCATGCCATCGAGCTTCCCCTTGAGATGCGGGAAGAGTTTCGCACACGACTTCACGGCACCGGTCGTCGATGGAATGATGTTCAAGTTCGCCGCACGTGCGATGCGTATCTTGGAACTGTCGGTGGAGTTATCGAGGAGATTCTGGGAGCTCGTATACGCATGCGTGGTGCACACGAGGCCGCTCGCGATCCCCGCAAGCTCATCGAGCACTTTGATGACCGGTGCGATGCAATTCGTCGTGCAGGAGGCGGTGCTCACGATCGGCATGGCACTCTTGAGATCTTTGTCATTCACGCCGCGCACGATCATCGGGATATCGTCTTTTGGAGGAGCGGTGACAAGCACGGCCTTTGCACCTGCCGTCAGATGGGCCTGTGCTTTCTCGCGGCTGCGGAACTTGCCGGATGCCTCCACAACGATGTCAATTTTGAGATCCTTCCATGGACACTTCGCCGGCTCACGTTCCTTAATGACGCGCACATCCGTGCCGTTCACGCGCAGGTCCTCTCCGTTCACTTCGACCGATCCTTCGAATCTTCCATGTAGTGTGTCGTATTTTAAAAGGTAGGCCCGCATCGCCGCATCACTGGAGGCGTTGATGGCGACCACGGAGGCCTTGTCCGAAAATTGCTGCACCAGTTGGCGATGGACAACGCGGCCGATCCGGCCATACCCGTTGATCGCGACTCGTAACATGGTGGAATGGTACTGGAAGAGGCACTGTCATTCAATCTTTTTAAGAATGACCTAAAAAACAAAAAGCAAAGAATAATGCCAATAATCATGACTCCAATGATCGGTCATTGGAGTGTTGGTCGGGTGTATTTTTCTTTGCCTGCCCGTCCGTAGTCTCGCCCGCGGCGGACGAAGGAGGGTCTTTTGTTTCTTCGGTGATTATGGCTAGCCTGCAATCCCTACGATAATCCCGAAGAATGCCATGAATGCTCCCGCGATCCAGAGGCGCATCGTCACCTTGCTTTCGCCCCAATTGAGCGCCTCGAAGTGGTGGTGAATGGGAGCGGAGCGAAAGACTTTCTTGCCTCCTCGGAGCTTCTTGCTCGTGAGCTGGATGATGACGGAGAGCATCTCGATGACGAAGACGAACCCAAGCAGCGGCAGCACGAGAACTTGGTCGATCATGAGCGCGATGACACCGAGTGTTCCTCCGAGCGCGAGCGCTCCCGTGTCGCCCATGAAGAAGAGCGCGGGCGGAACGTTGTGCCACAGGAACGCGGCGATGGCGCCGACTGTGACGGCGCAGAAGGCCGCGAGCACGGAGAGACCGCTCAAGTACGCAAGCACGCCGAAGCCGGCAAACGCGAGCACCAGGAGTCCGCCCGCGAGGCCGTCGAGCCCGTCCGTCACGTTCACGGCGTTGGCCGTTCCGACGATGATGAAGATGAAGAGCGGCACGTACCAGATGCCGAGCTCCAGCGAGCCGAGGAACGGCACATGGATCTCGCTGTAGCCGAGACGCAGGTGGAACCAGAGTGCACCGACGATGCTGATGAGGAAGAGAAAGGTGATCTTCGGCAGCGCATTGAGCCCGCGTTTCTTCCCCACGCCGATGATGTTGAGGTAATCATCGATGGCGCCCAGCACCCCGAGCGCGACGAGCATGAAGAGCGGGAGGTACACCTGGCCGCGTTGCAGCAGCGAGTTTTCCACGAAGCCGAAGAACGCGAGTCCGCGCGAGAACAACACCGTAATGAGGATGGAACCCCAGATGAGCAGCCCTCCCATCGTCGGCGTGCCTGACTTCTTCTCGTGATACTGCCGGAAGATGCTCGCATCGCGTCCGTCCACTGCCTCCACCCGCAACTGTTTGCCCAAGCGATTCTTGCGCAAGAACGAGATGAATCCCGGTGTCAGGATCAACCCGATCGCGAAGGCGAAGATGGCGTAGACGAGGATGGAAATAAGCGAGAGATCCGGTCGAGACGGGATGAAGTCGGTGGGCATGGGAGCTAGCGTATCTCAAGGAGGCGGCACTGAACAGATGTCCTTATCGCTCAAAGCTGACCTGCTGCTTGTTCGGTTCCAAATGCACACGAATGGACTCCAAAAATTCCTGCAATTCCCAATCGTTATAGATGCGCGGACTGTGCGTTGGCCCAGGACGAGCATTCTGAGCTGCTTTTGGACTTTGCTCGTGACCAATCGAAGATGACGGAGAAGAAAAGGTAGACATGGGAAGAAAAGAAAAATATAAAAAGAAACCTCCGGCTGGGAAGGGAGGTTCGTGATGCGAGTGAGAGTTCACTTACGCACGCAACCGCCCTTCCGCCGTAAAGAGGAGGGTAAGGGCGCCGAGGACTGGGCCTCGTTGATGCATGTGGGCTAAGTATAAGTATTTTATTGTTTCAGTCAAATTCGAAATTCGAAGCACGAATCTCGAAACAATTTCAAATATTGAATGTTTACATGGTTTCGGATTTCGAATTTCGTGCTTCGTGCTTTTCTCAATCGTTCATTCCTGCCGCCACCTTTGAGTGTGCCTTATCGACATCATAAAAGCGCATTTGTTCTTTCTTGAAGAGGAGCTCCACGCGTCCCGTCGGACCGTTTCGGTGCTTGCGGACGTAGACGTCCGTCATGCCGGGGCGGTCGCTGTCTTCCTCATAGTAGTCTTCGCGGTACATCATGAGCACGATGTCGGCGTCCTGTTCGATGGAACCGGAATCGCGCAGGTCGGAAAGTTGCGGGATGTTCCCCGGGCGGTTCTCGACGGCGCGGGAGAGCTGCGAGAGCGCGAGGATGGGGATGCGCAGCTCTCTGCCGATCTGTTTCAGGGAACGCGAGATCTCCGAGATCTCCTGCACGCGATTGCCGACGTAGTGCACATTTCCGGTGCTCATGAGCTGGAGGTAGTCGATGATCAGCAGGTCGAGGCCGTGTTCCATCTGGAGGCGGCGCGCCTTCGCGCGCAGTTCCGGCATGGAGGAGGCGACGGAGTCATCGATGAAGATGTTCGCTTTATTGAGCTCATCCATGATGGGCCCCATGTTCTGGAAGTCGCTGTCATCCAGCTTGCCACGCTGGAGTTTCCAGGAATCGACCCCGAGCATGGAGGCGAAGAGGCGATCGACCAGCTGTTCTTTGCTCATTTCGAGCGAGAAGATGCCGACGGTCTTGTGAAAGCGGATTGCGGCGTTCTGGGCTATGTTCAGGGCTAAGCTCGTTTTTCCCATGCTGGGCCGGGCGGCGACGATCACGAGGTCTGAGGGCTGCAACCCCGAGATCTTCTGGTCGAGCCCATGGAATCCGGTGGGAACGCCCTTCACCGCATTGTCGTCGCCGGACTCGTGCATCTCCGCAAACTTTTCGTAACGTGCGTCGAGCACCTCGCGGATGTGCATGAATTTCTCCTTCATGAACATATTGCTGATCTGAAACACCGTCTTTTCGACTTCATCCAGCAGTTCGGCCACCGGCTTTTCCGTCTCGTACCCAAACCCCGTGATCCTCTGGCCTGCCGCGATGATGCGGCGGTGGACCGCCTTCGTCTTCACGATCTGCGCGTACTGGTAGATGTGCGAGGACGTCGGGACGACGGATGCGAGCTCCGCGAGGAAGGCGCTGCCGCCGATGTCTTGGATTTTCTTGTTGTCCGAGAGCTTGGTAGACACGGTCACGAAATCGATCGCTTCATGCTGTTGGTAGAGGTCCGCAATCGCTTGAAAGATGATGCGATACGTGGGGTCGTAGAAATCTTCCGGAACAAGCAAATCCGAGATCTTGATCATCGCATCGGGATCCAAGAGGAGCGCACCGAGCACGGTTTCCTTCTTGATTTAGACGACGCTTCAGTTTCTTTTCTGAGGAAAGGTTGTGGAGAAGATGTGGATTACTTTTTGAGCTTTTCGTTCGTGTATTTTATAAAGAAATGAAGTTCCCAAGGCAGTTTCTTCAGTTCAGTGAAGATGTAATTGTATTGTTCTTCGTTTAGCAAGTTCCTGCACTTCGATTTTTCGTTCCAGTCCAAGGATTCCATAACGGAACCGAAGCTGTATCGATAAAAATGTATTTTATCTTTCTTTGTAAATCTTCCAAAACCTTCCGCGATATTTGCTGAAACGGAATCTATTGCTTTAACGAATTCATCGCCGATTGTGCGACGAGCAAATTCATTCCAGTGCGAAACAATATTCCACACGTAGTTTGATAGGTGAAATGCAATTTTGTATGCGCCAATGTCATTTAACTGCAGATATTTCATAGACAGTCAGCAATGTAACAAATCAGCAATGTAACACTCACAGCCGAGAATTTACTGAATACCCAGCTGCGTAAAAGGAGAAAATTACACCAGGGCCTTCGCGCGGATTTCCTTATCGAGCTTCGCGACCAGCTTGGGATTTTCGATCAAGAACTGTCGAGCTTGCTCTTTGCCCTGCCCGATCGTGTCTTCGCCGTAGCGGAAGTACGCTCCGGATTTCTCGAGGACCCCGTACTTCACGCCCTGCTCCAGGATGTCGCCTTCTTTGCTGATGCCGCGAGCGTAGAGAATGTCGAACTCCGCCTGGCGGAATGGAGGTGCGACCTTGTTCTTCACCACTTTTACGCGCGTGCGGTTCCCCACGATCTCCTGGCTTTCCGCGTTCTGAGCGCCGGGGAGCTTCTCGAGGATCTTGTCGATCCGACGCACGTCCAGACGAAGCGATGCGTAGAACTTCAGCGCGTTGCCGCCGGTCGTCGTCTCGGGATTGCCGAACATCACGCCGATCTTCATGCGGATCTGGTTGATGAAGACGACGGAACAATTGGTCTTGCTGACGATGGAGGTGAGTTTTCGCAGTGCTTGGCTCATGAGACGAGCCTGGAGGCCCATGTGGCTGTCGCCCATCATCCCTTCGATCTCGGCTCGTGGCGTGAGTGCCGCGACCGAGTCGATGACGATGATGTCGATACCGCCGCTGCGCACCAGCGCCTCCGTGATTTCCAGGGCCTGCTCGCCGTCATCCGGCTGCGAGACGAGGAGGGTATCCACATCGACGCCGATCTTCTTGGCGTATTGAATGTCGAGCGCATGCTCGGCATCGATGAAAGCGGCCTTGCCCCCGAGGCGCTGCACCTCCGCGATGGCGTGGAGCGCGAGCGTCGTCTTTCCGGAGGATTCCGGTCCGTAAATTTCGATGATGCGGCCCTTGGGGATGCCTCCGCCGAGCGCGATGTCGAGCGAGAGAGAACCGGAAGGGACCTTTTCGATTTGCACGGCCTGCGCGTCGCCCATCTGCATGATGGCGCCGTCACCGTACTGTTTCTTGATCTGCGCGAGCGCGGCTTTGATCGCTTCGGTTTTCACGGAAGCGCTGCTGTCTCGCTTGACGGGTTCATCTTTGTGGGCTTTCGCTTTCGGTTCCATGACGGCGGAAGTGGAAGAGGACTTTGGCATGATAGAAGAGGGGGAGAGGGATGAGAATGAGATTCATGTCGGTTCCATCATCGTCCGAAGGACTGGTGCTGGGTGTATGAACGTGCACCAATCTTATGCAGGATTTTTTGTGCGTCAAAAAATGTGCCTTGCCGGAGCGCAAAACTATTTCGGTGTATTATCGTACACCTTATTTTTTCTCTTGCTCTTCTAGTTCCTGCAAAAGTTTTCGCAACTCTTCCCATTCACGATCGTTGATGACGGGGAACGCTCCCGTGCTTGCGGGAGGCTGCTTGATGGGTGCAGTCTCTTCTCTGCCGTCTTTGATGTCGGAATTCTTAGTCATGGCTTAGATCTTTTTACAGCGTCCGATGTTCGCCTCCAAATCCGTCACGTCGCAGTAGTAGCCAGACGGACAGAGGACTCCCGCGGTCCCTCCGCAGGGTGCCCCTTCATTTTCGAGGCTCGAACCGGTGCCCGTCGAGCGGCCTCTGCTGGAAGACGCACTGCTCTTCGAAGCGCCGAGCGAGATAGACCGGATGAGTCGCAGCATCACTTCCCTCGCCTGCGGCTCTGTCAGGGTTGCCGGCGGATCGTATTCAAACGTGATGACGCGGAGAGCGGGGTTTTCCATGGTTGCACCCAGATCGATGTAGATTGACTGCGCGCCAGTCGCTTCATCCAGCACGCGCAGCGCCCGCTTGCTCGCGATGACGATCGGCATGATCTCGCGATCTTCCTGCTCCGCGGGGCCGTTCATGGCTTGGAAGGGGGCATCGTCCAAAGGCCGCGCGTAGACATTCAGGACGGTCTTCAAGGAGCCCGATGCCGTGAAGCTCGCGTGGTCCCCCGTGACGGCACCCACCCAGTCTTTCGGCACCTCGAACGTGATGCTGAGGAGTGGCAGCGACCACGCCCGTGTTGAAAGTTCATCTTTCACGATCTCTTCGACGACGAGGACTGGGGCGGCGGTCGGGTCGGTATTGTGCTCGAAGATGCCGCGCACCATCACCTCGTGCTCTTCAAAATCTCTCAGGTTCACGGCCGCGCTCTCCAGGAAGTACGTCTCGCGCCCCTGTTGCATCAGCACGTGCGTGCCGCGTCGCACGACTTTGATCTCCGCGGGGCGGACGATGCCTTGGAGCTCTTGGATCCCCTCAGGAAGGGGTGGTCCCGCAGGCGTGCGATCGCACGCGGAGACAGCGAATGCAATCACGAGAGCCGATGGCAAAAGGAAGCGGAGGACTCGCATGGAGAGAGATTGTACACGGAAATCCTGGGGTGTTCTGTGAAATGGTAGAACTGTTTTTATGGCTCCAATAAGAGAGAATTTGAGCATTCAGTTTTTTTCGAGATGAAGAGAGAATTTCCAATTTATAATTTTTGATTTTTAATGAATGTTGCAATGTCGCAAGGTCCCAAACGTTACGATTTGGCAGAACGAACCGCCCTGTTCGGAGAGACTGTCATCGATCTCTGTAAATCTGTGAATGTTACGACGATGACAAAATCCATACTGAATCAGCTGATGCGATCCGGGACGGCGATTGGCGCAAATTATGCCGAAGCGAATGGCGCCAGCTCTCGCCGGGATTTTCGCAATAAAATTCACATTACAAAGAAAGAATCTCAAGAAACTATGCATTGGCTTCGGATGCTTGCTGCTGTCGTACCGGAACGTAAATCCAGGGTCATTCCGGTCTGGAAGGAGGCTCAAGAGCTCACCATGATCTTCCAGAAAATTACCAATACACTTAATAAGAAAGAGCAAACGGCTCAACTGAAACATTGAAACCTTGAAGCATTCACTGAAAACTAAAAATTACTCATTAAAAATTCCCCATTCACTTGCTGTCAATAATCCCGCCCGCTCTCAACTTCCAAGTGCAACAGTGAGGTAGGAAGTAAAGACTTCGCGTGGCATCTTCCATTGTAACACTTTCCGCGGTCTGCCATTGAGACGGTCTTCGACGAAGCGCAGATCTTTCTTCGTCACCTTCGTCATGTCCATACCCTTCGGGAAGTACTGCCGCAGCAACCCGTTCGTGTTCTCGTTCGTCCCTCGCTGCCACGGACTCTGAGGATCGCAGAAGTAGACCTTCACCTTCGCTGCCTTCGTGAGTTTCACGTGCCTGCTCATCTCCCTACCCCGGTCGTAGGTAAGACTTTGACGGAGATGCTCGGGAAGCTCATTGAATCGCTTGGCCATCTTCTTCCATGCCTCCTCGGCGGAAGGAGCAGAGAGCTTGCAGAGCATGAGGTAGCGGGTCTTGCGCTCGACAAGCGTCGCAATCGCTCCTTTCTTCCCTCGGCCAAGGATCAGATCACCCTCCCAGTGCCCGACGAACTCCCGTCCCTCCACGTCAGCCGGACGATCGTGGATGCTCACCAGATCAGGGATCTGCCCCCTGCGGTCGTGGAGGAGTTTGCCGCGCTTCCTGCGCTGACGATGGCGTCGCCGCAGCTGCGAAAGGAGTTCTTTGCGCAGGGTTCCTCGCGGGAGGACGTAGAGACCGGCGTAGATGGTTTCGTGGCTGACCTGCATGGCGGCATCATCGTACGTCTCTTCCAGCCACGACGAAATCTGCTCCGGGGACCATTGCAGCCGGAGCTTGTCCTGCACGATCTGCCAGACATCCGGCCGGAGCACCGTGAAGCATTGACGTCTGGACAGAACGGTGCGTTTCTGTGCGCGCCGCTCTGCTGTACAGGCACGGTAACCTGTCACGGCAACATTGCGACGGGTTTCTCGACTCAATGTAGCCGGGGAACGTCGAAGGAGGGAAGCGATGGCACGAAGGCTCAAACCTTGCGCCAAACCTCTGCTGAGCTCCTCCCGCTCAGCAAGGGAGAGATGAGAGTAGTGATCCATACACCAGAGGGTAGGGAAACCTCAGGTGTTGCACTTGGTTCTTGAACGGGCG
>JACPYA010000064.1 GCA_016196295.1 Candidatus Peregrinibacteria bacterium
GAATTTGCAGATCCCCGCACACGAAAATATGAGGTTGGGCGCTTGCTCAATATGCCGGTGCGCCATCCCGGACAATCGCAGGAGGACTGGACAATGGCAAATTGTGAGGATTGGGCTGCTTATTACAATGATTGGTCCGGAAAGGACTTCGAGAGATTCGCGAGCGATGCGAAAACCGAACGTTAAGCCTTCTTCGGTTTCTTGGCGCCCTCCAGCATCGTCTTGCTCGGCGGCGGCACGCCCCCGCTCTCTTCCAGTTTCTTCTCGAGCTCTTTCATCTTCGCTTCGTCGTCCTTCGTGAGCGCTTCGCCCAGGAATTGCTTCTTCCGGAGCGCGTTGAACTCATTCGTCCAGAGCTCCCGGTCGCGCCACTTTCGGTAATCCGCGAGGCTCATGCCCTTCGCTTTGGCTTTCTTCTTCTCCTCCTCTTCCTTCTCCTTGGCCTTCTCCGCACTCTTGGCTCCTTCCATGTTCGTCCGCGCGGATGCCGCCCACTTGCCGATTTTGTCCTCCACGACTTCACGCCGCTCGGTGTAGCGCTCGCGGCTCATCTTGCGGATCGTCTCCACGCGACCTTCATCCTGTTCAAATGTCGGCGGTGCGAGGGTCTGGAGCGAAAAGGGCTTGCTGGGGATGCCTTTGATCATCAGCCGCATGTAGGCGTGGTACTTCGGGAGGCTCAGGATGTCCTTCTGCAGGACCATTTCCTCGAACTGGAGGCTGAGGGGCTCCGCATCGTCGGAGCCGACCTGGAAGCACGCGAGCGAGCCGACGTTGCCGAACACGGCATCCCGCAGCACCGTCGATTTGTCGCCGATCAGGAGCTGGTTCACATACTGGTTCGCCATGGTGAGGTTCAGGCGGTACTTGCGCGCCTCGGAGAGGATGGTCGCGAAGGATTCGGTCGCGAAATTCTGGAACTCATCGACGTAGAGGTAGAAGTCCTTGCGTTCGCTCTCCGGCACGTCGGCGCGGCTCATGGCATCCAGCTGGAACTTCGTGACGAGCATGGAGCCGAGGAACGCGGAGTTGTCTTCCCCGAGTTTCCCCTTGCTGAGGTTCACGAGGATGATCTTGCCCGTGTCCATTGCGTGGCGGATGTCGAGCGTGGATTGCACCTGGCCGACGATGTTGCGGATGAGCGGGGCGGAGAGCAGCTGCCCGATCTTGTTCTGGATGGCAGCGATCGCTTCCGTGCGGTATTTCTCGGACCAGCTCTGGTATTCGACTTCCCAGAACGTCTTTACAAGATGGTCTTCCACGTGTTCGAGGATTTTCTTGCGGAAGTTGTCGTCCGTGAAGATGCGCAAGATCCCGAGCATGGAGTTGCCTTCGGTTTCGATGAGCGCGAGGAGCGCGTTTCGCAGGATGTACTCCATGCGGCCGCTCCAGACATCGGGCCAGAGCTTTTTAAAGACGGACATCATCCCGCTGCAGATGAGCGCGCGCTGCTCGGGGTTGCGAGCGACGAGCATGTTGAAACTTAACGGGAAATCTTTGTCCGCAGGCTCGAAGAGCACGACGTCGTTCGTGCGAGAGGGAGGAACGAAGCGCAGCACCGCATCGACCAAGTCTCCGTGCGGATCGATCACGGCCACTCCCCTGCCCTGGTGGATATCGCTGAAAATCATATTCTCGAGGAGCGTCGATTTGCCCATGCCCGTCTTTCCGATGATGTACATGTGTCGGCGTCGGTCATCCGGGCGGATGCCGAACTTGGTCCTGCGGCCGCGAAACACCGCCTCACCGAGGATCGTGAGCTCCTCATCGGATGCCTCCGGAATCGGGAGATCCACCGGCGGCTCCAGCTTCTTGCTCGTGACGATATCCAGGTTTGGCGTCTTCACGAAGATGTTCGGCACGTGCCAGAGGGTCGCGAGCTCCTCGACGGAAAGAATGTACGGCGTTTTCTGAAATCCGAATGGAATCTGCGCCGTCTGTCTTACTTCACTGGTCGTAAAGCCATTGCTCTGCGGCAGCGTGAACTGACGGAAACTGCCCGCGATCTCCTGGAGCTTGGCGGTCGCCTCGTCCTCCGTCCCCTTCGGCGTAATGACGCTGACACGGATGTTTACGAGGAACAGCAAGCGATTGACCTTATCGACGGCCCCGATGATGTGGTCTTCTTTCTCGTGCATGCGCGTGCTTTTCTGCATGGTTGCGTCCTCCTCCATTTCTTTCTCGACGGTCTCCTCTCCGGTCAGGAGCGAGAAGCTCGTCTTATTCGGCGACTGCAGGAACCATGCGCGAAACCCGCCCATCAGGATATCGATCGGCAGGAGCAGCCACCGCATGAACCCTCGTGCAAGGTGCACGCGCGTGAACAGCTTCGCGTAGCCGGTCCAATGTTTGGGAATCCCCCGCGTGACGAGCGGGATGAACTTGAGCGCGCGCTTGCGGAACCGGCCGCCGATGGGCGAGAAGACGATCTGCACGTGTCCGCGCATGCCGCGCGACTTGTAGCGCACGAGTGCGGAGGTGATCCCCGCGATGGTATCGACGTTCTTACGGCTTGCGAGGTCGATGAACTGCGGATGGCGCTTGATGGGGAAAACTTCGGGCTCCGTGAGCACGAGATCGGTGGAGACGACGACTTCGTCCTCTCCCGCGAGGAAGAGATCCGCCGGCGCCGTGTCGATCTCGGCGTCGGGATATTGGCCGTAGAGCTGGCTCTCGACGAGGGCCGAGGCCTTCTTGGTCGATCGGGCGAAGAGGCCGATCTTCCCTTCCGCAAAGCCGATTTCCAGGCTCATCTGGAGATCAGCCCCTTTCAATGAGTGGAGCGACGAGAGCACCGTTTCCATCATCAGAGGGCCTCGCGCCGCCGAGAGATCGTCCTGATCGGGAAGGGATGGCCGTATTCTGAGAAGTTCTTGTCCAGATTCTTTCGCCATATGTTTAGTGTATCAAGGTTTTCGAATATGGAATGTCGAATATCGAATGTTGGATTCCCGCATTCGACATTCCATATTCAATATTCATGCACTGCGTAGTAATCCCGCCACCAGATCCAGCGCGACGGTATTGTATCCGTAGTCCATCCGCATCGGTCCGAGGATCCCGATGACGCCGTGCTCTCCGCGCCCGCCTTCGTCCCGCCCTGCGGGGCTTCGGTGGGCAGGCAGTTTGTAGTCCGTCACCATGACGCTGCAGCTCTGGATCTGGGAGAGGACGTGCTCATCGCCGATGTAGTAGCGGATCTGCGAGTCGATCTCGACGCGGTCGAGGAGGTTTGCGAGGCGGCCCTCCAAGACTTCGACCACACCGGTCGCGAGAAATGGGTTCAGCTGGAACTCCGGCTGTTTGAGGGCATTTGCGAGACCCAAGAAATACACGCGGTCCTTGTGCGGGACGGTCGCGAAGGCCACGTTTGGAATCATTTGGGAGAGGAGCGCGACCGCTTCGTATGCCCGCTCCTGATCTTTGCGGCGGAAATACTGCTCCTTCAGGCTCTCGAACTTCAGGCGCACCCTGCGCTCGTACGTAGAGGGCTCCATGAGGTCGGAGACGTACGCGCGGTAGCCCTTTGCGGTTGGGATGCGCCCGGCGGAGATGTGCGGCTGCTCCAAAAATCCCTCGTCTTCGAGAGTGCTCATTTCATTGCGGATCGTTGCTGACGAAAACGGGAAATCACCGGACTCGAGAAGTCTCTTGCTCCCCACCGGCATGGCCGTCGCGATGAACTGATCGATGATGGCCAATAGAAGTTTGCTCTGCCTCGTATTCATACCGCGGACGAGTATAGCACTCTTTACGGGAGAGTGCTAGAAAGGGAACGGATCGTACTGTGTCATTTTATCGCTGTTAGGAGCCAAGTCCTGTCTTCAATCGCAGCCATTGATAGAACGCGCGCGCCTTCGTGGGTGCCGCTGCCCGCACGCACTGTTCCAAAAAATCCACGGCATCATGAAGCTCCTCGCCCTTCGGCTCTGCGTACATTCGCATGTGCATGACCGCTTCCTCCGGCGTGACAACGCTAGACTTCATCTCCATGGGGGTGACATCTGCTAACAAACGTTGGATGTATCGGCGATTGTATCCATGCGTAATAACCTCTGCGCTACTTGGCTTGCGCATCGCCGCGGTATTGAGAAGGACGCGGATTTCCCCCCGGGTTCCCTCTGCCCTATAACGCACGATGGGATCAAGAAGATCCCGTTGCACTGCAAGCGGTACCACTTCTTTGTACATCGTATGTTGTACATCGGCCCCCTTCCGCACCGAAGCCATCCCCCACTCGCGATCGGTGGCATCGAAGAAACAGAGTTGCGGCTCGTGTCCTTGTGCTTGGAGCGTGAGAGCGCGGAGCACGCCGGCAAAGACGCGACCCGCTGTTTCCACGAGCGCAGGGTTCACGGACTTCGCCAAATGCATCATCTGAAGATACTCGGTCTGATCGAGCCTGGACGCGCGCTGCGCAAATCCCGCTTCTTGGCTGAAAGCCTCCCCCATTGCAGGCATCGCACGGATGACACTTTCCTGCATTCCAGGATCTTCATGAACTGCTCCGCCTTCTTCCACATGGGGAAGAATGAACACGCGATGATTCATATCGCGGTATTTATACTACTTTTGTAATCTATCGTCAAGTACGCCCTACTTCTTCCCCGCCGCCATACGCTTGCGGAAGCGTTCGACGCGGCCGCCCTTCAAGTCCTTTTGAGCCTTGCCCGTGTAAATGGGATGACAGTTGCGGCAGGTTTCCACGCTCTGCTCTTTCACCGTGTTCGGGATCAAGTAGACCGCCGCGCAGTTGCTGCACTTCGTCTTGGCGTCTTGGAATACCTCTGGGTGAATGGCGGATTTCATGGCGGAGGGATGTTACAGGTTTTGAGGGAGGTGACAAGCCTTGCGCCTCCATCCCCCCATTCGGGCCTGAGGGCCTCAGGGCCTCGAACGGCCGACCCCTTCCTAGGAAGGGGAGAGCAAAAACAACAAAACAAGCCATTCCCTCCTCCACCGGAGGAGGGCCTGCCGGCAGGCAGGGCTAGGCCTGTCCGCCGTAGCTTCAGCGAAGGTGGAGGTGGAGGTGGAGGCGTTTATCGTTTACCGCCTCTTCTTCCCCTTCGCCTTCGCCTTGGCGACGACTTTCTTCGACGTAAATCCTTTGGCCTTCGGAGCCTTCCCACCTCCGCCTGCCGGACTACGGCGGGCGGGCGTCTCGACTCGCTTCGCGGCCACAGGCTTGCTGACCGCCACAGGAACTTTCTCCTCGACCAATCCTTCCATCGCTTTCTTCGCCGCGCGGATCGCCTTCTTCTCGACGCGCTCGATCCTCTCCGTCTCTTCGAGAATCGTCTCGACCTCTCCCGCGCGTTCCTCCTGCGCCGCCTCCATCACTGCGGCTTCGCTCTCCTTGTCTTCCATCACGACGCTCATGGTCGCGACTTTGTCGCGGGCATTCAGGCGCATGACGATGACACCCTGCGTCGCGCGCCCGCGGGACGGAATGTCAGAGAGTCGCATGCGGATCATCTGTCCTTGCTTGCTGATGCACAGCAGATCGCCGTCGTCCCCTTCCGCGAGCACAGCCCCGCCGACGATATCCCCGGTCTTCGCCGTCAGCTGCGCTGCCTTGATGCCGGTACCGGAGCGTCCCTGCAAACGATACTGACCGACCGGCGTCATCTTTCCGAGTCCGTTTTCCATGACGACCAGGAGCCGGCTCTTGTTGGGATCCGGGATGCCCGCGGCTTCCACGACCACGTCGCCGGGCCCCAGCTTGATGCCGCGCACGCCGGCGGCTGCACGACCCATGTCGCGCACGTCATCTTCGTTGAAGCGGATCGACTTCCCTTTCTTCGTGAGGATGAAGATCTCGTCTTTGCCGCTCGTCGCCACCACCCACTGGAGCTCATCGCCGGGCGGGAGTTTCTGGGCGATCAAGCCGGAGCGGCGGATGTTTTCGAACTCCGCGAGCTCCGTGCGCTTCACGCAGCCCATCTTCGTCGTCATGAAGAGGTACTTCTTGTCTTTCAAATCCGACTTCAAGAGAGCCGTGATGCGCTCTTCCGGTTGCAATTGCAGCAAGTTCACGATCGCCTGACCTTTGGCGACTCTTCCCGCTTGGGGGAGCTCGTAGACCGGCGCTCTAAAGACGCGTCCGGTGTTCGTGAAGTAGAGGACGTCGTCGTGGTTCATCACGTGGATGAGCGAGAGCACTTCGTCGTCGTCCTTCGTCGTCATCCCCTTCACGCCCTTGCCGCCGCGGTGTTGGGCGCGGAACTGGAGCGGACTCAGGCGCTTCACGTAGCCGGCGCGCGTGAGGGTGACGATCATCGGCGCGTTCGGGATCGTGTCCTTCGCGCTGAATTCCCCGACCGCGTGCGACACGATGGTCGTGCGGCGCAGATCGCCGTACGTCTTCTTGATGCCCCTCAAGCTCGTCTTTCATAATCGTATCGACCTTCTTCTTATCCTTCAGGATCGCCTCGCACTCGGCGATGAAGGCGAGCGTCTCTTTCAGTTCGTCCTCGATCCTCTTGCGCTCGAGACCGGCCAGCGTCTGGAGGCGCATCTGGAGGATCGCATCGCTCTGGATCTCCGTGAGCTTGAACTTCTTGATGAGATTCTCCTTCGCCACTTCTTTGGTCTCGCTCTTCTTGATGGTCTGGATCACTTCGTCGATGTGGTCGAGCGCCTTCTTCAATCCTTCGAGGATGTGCGCGCGTTCCTTGGCACGATCGCGTTCGAAGGTCACGCGGCGCGTGATCACCGCTCTGCGGTGCCCGATGAAAATCTGCAGGAGTTCCTGAAGGTTGAGGAGCCGGGGCTGGATGCCGTCTCCGAGCGCGATCATGTTGTAGCCGAAGCTGCTCTGGAGCTCGGTGAGCTTAAAGAGCTGGTTCAGGACCTTCTGCGGGTAGGCGTCTTTCTTGAGCTCGATGATGATGCGGATCCCCTTGCGATCGGTTTCATCGCGGATGTCTGAGACTCCTTGGATGATCTTCTCGTTCACGAGCTCGGCCATGCGTTCGATCATCGAGGACTTGTTCACCTGGTACGGAATCTCCGAAATGCGGATCTGGTAGCGGCCGCCGGAGGTCTCCTCGATCTCCGCCTTGCCGCGCATGATGATGGACCCGCGGCCCGTGAGGTACGCCTGCTTGATCGACTCCTTGTTATAGACGACGCCGCCCGTGGGGAAATCCGGCCCCTTCACGAACTGGAGGAGGTCCTCGACCGTCGCGCCGGGGTTATCCGTCAGGTGGAGCGTCGCATCGATGAGCTCGGTCATATTATGCGGCGGGATGTTCGTCGCCATACCGACGGCGATGCCGACGGTGCCATTCAAAAGCAGGTTCGGGATCTTGCTCGGAAGCACCATCGGCTCCTTGCGCGAGGCGTCGTAGTTCGGCTGGTAATCGACGGTGTCCTTGTCGAGGTCCGCGAGGAGCTCCATGGCGACCTTCTGGAGGCGGCACTCCGTGTAGCGGTAGGCGGCGGCGCTGTCTCCGTCGATGGAGCCGAAGTTTCCTTGGCCATCGACCAGCGGGTAGCGCATGGCGAAGTCCTGCACGAGGCGCACGAGCGCATCGTAGACGGAACTGTCTCCGTGCGGGTGATATTTCTTTAAAACTTCTCCGACCACACCGGCGCACTTGCTGTAGCGGTGCGCGGGCGTCAGTCCCTCTTCCTGCATCGCGACGAGGATGCGGCGGTGGACGGGTTTGAGCCCGTCACGGGCATCCGGCAGCGCGCGCGAGACGATGACGCTCATCGCGTAGTTCAGGTAGCTCTCCTCCATTTCCGCGACGATCGGCCGCGGCAGGATCTTCCCCAGCGTCGCGAGGTCTCCCCCGCCCTGCGGGATCGGTTTCTTGCTCCCTTCACCGGAACTTTCCGGGAGTGGAAGAGGGTCTTGGGGGGATGCGGAATCGTCTTTTTTGGCCATGGGAGATCACGAAAAAATTGGGCGGAAAGATGATAGCCCATCCCCCTTTAGAAGGAAGGGTTTTTTCTCCATTCAAGAGACAAAAATTGATCAAAATGCAAGGTCCATTATCCGTAGCAGCCGATTGCAATCGGCTGCTACGGTATGGGGGTGTTATCCATTGTTTCCACTCCAATCGGCAATCTCCGAGACATCACCCTACGCGCCATCGAGACGCTCAAAAATGCCGATGCCGTCGTCTGCGAAGACACTCGGGTGACGGGTCATCTCCTCCATCAACTGGAGATTCCGAAGAAAAAGCTGATCGCGCTCCACGGCTATAGCGATGCCGCAACCCTCGACCATGTTCTCTCCTTATTGCAGAGTGATCAGAAGATCGCCCTCGTATCGGATGCAGGCACACCGGCGATCTCCGACCCGGGCTATTTGCTCGTCTCGACGGCTCGGGAAGCAGGGATTCCGATCGAGGTCGTTCCCGGTCCCTCCGCCTTTCTCGCAGCACTCTCCGCCTCCGGCCTCCCCATCAATCAATTTCTCTACATGGGATTTCTGCCACTGAAGAAAGGACGAAAAACGTTGCTCGCCTCTCTGAAAGAGGAATCCCGTACGATTGCCTTCTACGAATCCGTGCATCGCATCGAGAAGACGCTCGCGGAGATTGCAGACGCTCTGCAGGACCAACCGGACCGATCCATCGTGATCGCGCGCGAGCTTACGAAACTACATGAGGAAATTATTTCTCTGACCATTGCGGATCTGAAAGATCGGGCAAAAGACCTCACGAAGAAAGGAGAATTTGTGATCGTTCTTGGCCCAAAAAAATAACAACAAACATGGGAGCGGGCCTTCGGCCCGCGGACGCGCACCGAAGGTGCGCTCCTTGTATGGTTTTTATGTTTCTTGCTGGTTTTTATGTTGCCGATGTGTCAAAAAAGATGGTCAATACAAACACCGGAGGATTTGCTACACTCGCTCTCCGATGATTGCTCATCTCCGTGGCATCATTCACAGGCTCGATCCTACGGAGATCACGGTCGATGTCTCCGGGGTCGGGTACCTGGTCTCGGTGCCGTTGGATGTGTGGGACAACCTGAAGGAAGCGGAGCCCGCGATGCTCTGGATTTCCACGTATGTGCGGGAGGATCGATTTGATCTCTACGGATTCCCCGATCGCGCGGGGAGGACGATCTTCGAGGAATTCATCGCGATCCCCGGCATCGGGCCGAAGCTCGGCCTCGAGCTCTGCGCCGTCCCGCGCGCGATGATCCTCCGGGCGATCCAAGAAGAAGATGTCTCGACCCTCACGAGCATCAAAGGCATCGGCAAGAAGACCGCGGAAAAGCTCTTGCTGGAGCTGAAATCCCTCCTCGAGCGCAAGCCGACGATCTTCGGCACGGTGCAGCCCGGCGAGCTCACGCGAAGCGAATTCGACCAAGACGCGATCTCGGCCCTCAGCACGCTCGGCTACGACACGCCGCGCATCATCCGCGCGCTCAAGGAACTTCCCAGTGACCTGAAATCCACGGAAGAACGCGTGGCCGCCGCGTTGCGATCCTTATAACCCGCAGCCAAGAATGGCTGCTCTCAATCTCTGATTCCTAGCCCTAGCCCCAACCCCAACCCTAACCCTAACCCTAGCCCTAGCCCACCGCATGCTCCACCTCGATATTCAATCCACATTGGCCAAAGCGATCACTCCATCCATGGGGATCCCCGACCAGGAGCTCACGGCTCTGCGGACCTCCATGAAGCGGCACATCGACGATTACCTCCGCGAGCGCACGCAGGGTGAGCACGCGTGGTCCATGGACCCGTACGACAAGCAGATGCTCGACCGCGTGAAGGAGGTGGCGATGCACGCGAAAGCAGAGCGCATCAAGACCGTCGTGTGGATCGGCATCGGGGGCTCCGGCCTGGGACCCAAGGTGATCCAAGAGGCATTCGAAGGACCGGACACCGTGGAGTTCGTCGTCATCGACACGATTGACCCGGCGATGCTGCAGACCTATTTGGACGTGATCGAGTGGAAATCCACTCTGCTCGTCATCGCGAGCAAGTCGGGAGACACGTTGGAGCCGATGAGCGTCTTCTTCCTCTGCTACGAGGAGCTGAAAAAAGCCCGGAAAGAACGCGCCGCGGAGCGCGTGGTCGCGCTGACGGACCCAACGAGCGGCTACCTCCACAATTTCTGCCTCAACGAAAATATCCAGATGCTCCCGATCCCGACTGCCGTCGGCGGCCGCTACTCCATCTTCACACCCGTCGGCCTCCTGCCCCTCGCGCTTCTCGGCGGCGACATCGGCCAGTTCGTCCGCGGCGCGAAGGAGATGGATACCCAATGCCAGAGCAATATCCTCAATGAAAATCCCGCGGCGCTCTTGGCAGCCGTGCAGTACTTGCTCGACACGAAGAAGGGATACCCCGTCCGCGTGATCATGCCCTACAGCCAGCGGCTGCAGTCCATCGCGCGGTGGAACCAGCAGCTGATCGCGGAGAGCTTGGGCAAAAAAGAAACGGCGAATCCCATCCCGCTCGCGGCGATCGGCACGCAAGACCAGCACTCGCTCCTGCAGCAGTGGATGGCGGGGCCCAGGAAAACGTGGCACATCTTCATCACCGAGCTGGAAAAACCGCGCGTCATCGTGCCCGAGAACCTGGACCGCCACTGGGCGGAGATCGCGGGCAAAACCTTCGGGCAACTCGTGGATGCCTGCTACGAGGGCACCAGCCGCGCCCTCACCAGCGCCAAGCGTCCGCACGTGACGATCTCGCTGGCACGACTCGACGAAGCGCACCTCGGTCAGCTCTTCTTCCTCTTCCTCGTCGAGGTGGTGCTGCTCGGCAAGGTCTACCGCATCGACCCGTATGGCCAACCCGCGGTGGAGACCGGGAAGAAAATCACGAAGGATATTTTGTCGAGGGGAAGAACGGAATAATTGGTAGCTGGGTAGCGAGGTAGCTTGGTAGCTAGTTTTCGACCAAACACGCTACCCAGCTACCAAGCTACCGAACAAACAAATTGCATCAGCCGGCGAGTGCCCTATACTGGAATAACTATGTCGCAGCCAATTACCGACGCACAGTTTGATTCCGAAGTTTTAAAGTCCCCTCTTCCCGTGCTCGTGGACTTCTGGGCGCCGTGGTGCGGCCCGTGCAAGGTGATGAACCCCATCCTGGAAGAACTGGAAGGAGAAATGAAAGGCAAAGTGAAGATCGTGAAGATGAACGTCGATGAAAACATGGATGTCCCAGGCAAGTTCAACGTGCTCAGCATCCCCACGTTCATCATCTTCAAAAACGGAGACGCGGTGAAGAGCTTCGTGGGGGTTCGGTCGAAAGAGGATGTGAGGAAGGAGCTGGAAGCGGTCTAAATTCGAAGGACCAAAATCCCCGCCTGCCGGACGGGCAGGGAAATCCGAAACAATAATCATTGGTATGAACCCCAGAGCAACCTGCCGGCAGGCAGGGCTCTGGACTCTTTTTTTCGGAGCAAGCTCCGGGGAACCCGCCCGATCCGAACGATCAGATCGTTCGGGCGGGTCAGACCATTGCCTTCGCAAGCTGATGCACGGCATCCAAAGCTCCTCGTCTCGCCGGAGCCCCGCAGGGCGAAGGCGGATTGAAACTTAGATATTCGAATTTATTTCGTATTTCGTGCTTCGAATTTCGAATTTGCGCTTCAAAAGAACGATGTACACTAATGACCGTGCGTATCTTCTTGGGTCTCCTCGGCATCGCCCTCTCGCTCGTACTCCTCAAGTACCGCGAACGCATCGGCAACATGATTGGAGAAGCCGAGTGGATGCAGAAGATCGGCGGTATTTACAACGTGATTATTCTGATCGCGCTCATCATCTTCTTCTGGAGCCTTGCGGAGCTCACGGGCACGACAAACATCTTCTTCGCGCCGCTCCGGATGATCATCCCCGGCGGACGGCAGATGGAGATAGAGGGGTTTTAGTCATAGTCCACATTCTCTCTTGTGGCAAATTCCATCACAAAAATCACATTTCCAATAACCCTATAAACAAGACGATGTCTGTAATCAACTTTGCATCTCATATAATCGGTAAACCCCTTAAGCGCCTGTCCCGCTTTGAAAGGATTATCCTGTATTTCCCCCAGTGCTTTTCTAAGTTTTTCTTCTAATTTTCGATCATGCTGGCACAGCCTGGCAATCTGCTTTTTGGCCTTGGGTCTTATTTCCAGAGCGAACATGCCTCCCTAGTATGTCATCAAGTGCCTCGTCAGCAGAGCCATAAAGTTTCGTCTTGCCGCTCTTTGCTAGTTCAATCAGTTCCATATCATATTCAGCAAGTTTACTTGCTGGTAAACCTGTGGAAAGAGACCGCAAAACGGTCGCCATACTTTGCAACGGGTGCAAAATAAACTGCATAAGGGATGGGGGAGGCATGTGCATGATATTTGTTTTTGACGACTTTAACAAGGCTATGTTACCAGAAAACAGCTTTAAATTCTAGCAGAATACCCTTTATACATGGTTAAAGACTTATGTGGTGGCGCAGCCTCTATGACGTTCGAACCGAGATGAGCGAGACATTCGATCACCTGCAACGAGCATTCAACGCGCTCCAGCAGGGGCTTTGCGCGTGATCTCGGTTACAGCAACGGTTCTGAATGACATGCAGGTGTCATGGTGCGCTGCTGCCCGAAGCCATCATCACTATGAGTTTCAGCACGGGAATGGTAGGATTGTCCAGCTTTCCCCTCCTGACACCATGCGACGCATCACATTCCTTGGAATCATTCTGACAGCGACATTTCTGGCTTCGTGCAGCCCTTCTCAACAAGGAGCCGCGACGAAAGTCCGCATTGCCTATCTGCCGAACATTCATGCGCTTCCGTTCTATCTCGCGCTCGAGAAGGGCTACTTCAAAGATGAAGGACTGGACGTGGAAATCGTGAAATTTGAGGCTCCGAATCAGATCATTGATGCCTTGCTTTCCGATCAAGTAGGAGTGGCCGCGCCCGGAGCAGCAGCTGGCATCACTGCGGTCAGCCAGAGCAAGAAACCCGGCACGATCAAGATCGTGAGCGTACAGGGAGGTACTGCCACGTTGAAAAACGAGGCGTTCGTTGTGAAGAAAGGCAGCACAATCAAATCCTTCACCGACTTGAAGGGAAAGAAGCTCGGCATCCTGCCGGGTATCCAGTGGCAGACGATTGCGAGGGACATTTTGGCGAAGAATGGCCTCACCTCGGGCACGGACGTGACCGTGGTGGATCTAGCAATTCCCTTGCAAGTGCCCGCGCTTGCTTCCGGTCAGGTGGATGCCTTGCTCGCAATCGAGCCTTCTCCGACGATTGCGGTCGCAAAGGACATCGGTGAAATTGCCATGCAGTCACCGACCATCCAATTCATTGCAGATCCATTCTACGCGGGAGTCGGTGACATCACGACGAAGTTTGCGAGCGAGAACCCCGAGCTAACCGAGAAAATCCTGCGTGTTTTTGACAAATCCACGGACGAGGTCAATGCCAATCCTGACGCAGCCCGTCAGTATTTGAAGGGATATACCGCGCTGGACGATTCTCTCATCAATTCCGTTCCTTTGCTGCAGTACAAGACATACAAAGACATCGACGAAAAAGACATCGCCGCGTTGCAAGCGTTCTACGACATCTTCGCTGAGTACGGGGTGATCGATGGCAAGATCGATGCTCGCTCTTTGATTTATACTGACTCCCGATGAGCAATGCGATTTCCATCAACAATCTTCGGAAGAAACTAAGCGGCCAGGAGTTGTACGCCGGCCTCTCATTCGAGGCAAAGGCCGGCGAGATCACTGCGATCTTCGGACCCAATGGATGTGGCAAGTCCACGCTCTTAAACATTCTTTCCGGTGTTGCAAAAAATGATGGTGGAGAAATCAGTATCGAGAATTTGCAACGCTTCTCTTTCAGTTACATCTTCCAGAACTACCGTGAATCGTTGCTCCCATGGCGAACGAGCTTCGACAACATCGCCTTTCCGTTGGAGATCCAGCACAAAAGTGAGGCGTTTATTCGTGAGCGAATTCAATCCCTTGGCAAGCTGTTTGCGACGGACTTTGATCTGCACCGACACCCGTATGAATTGAGTGGTGGGCAGCAGCAGGCCGTCGCCTTTCTCCGCGCTCTGGCGAACCAGCCGACGCTGCTCTTCATGGACGAGCCGTTCTCCGCTCTTGATTATGAAAACAGTCTCAGAATGAGAAGGAGCCTGCAGGAGTACTACGCCGAACACAAACCGACCATCCTTTTTATCTCGCATGACATTGAAGAAGCAGTACATCTTGCAAGTCGGATCGTCGTGCTTTCGCAGAGGCCGACAAGCGTGGCAGAAGTTATCAACAACGACATGTCCTACCCGCGCACACTTGCGACCCTCAATTCAGAGCAATTCCATCAAATCAAGAATCAGGTTCTGACCGCTTTCCAGAAGGCAGCCAAGTTATGAAGCACAAATACGCCATCATCGGCCCCGTGTTGCTTCTTCTGATCTGGCAGATCGTGTACAGCCTGCAGCTTATCGATCCGTTCTTTCTGCCCAGCCCATTTCTCACGCTCAAGACGCTGTGGGACATTGTGACCAGCGGTGCGGGGTTGATTGATCTGGCCGCGACTCTGAAAAGAGTGGTGATGGCCTTTGCCATTGCCGTCGTCATTGGCATGCCCATGGGGTTACTTCTCGGGGCATCAGAACGGGTGTATCGCAGCGTGGAATTCATCATCGACTTCTTTCGCTCGACACCTGCCACTGCTCTTTTTCCTCTTTTTCTGATTATCTTCGGTGTGACAGACGAATCGAAGATCGCGGTGGCAGCCTTCGCTTCCGCGCTCATCATCGTATTTAACACAGCCTACGGTGTCATTCACGGGAAGAAATCCAGAATCCTGGCTGCGAAGATCATGGGAGCATCGAGGCTACAAATCTTCCGCTCCATCATTCTGTGGGAAAGCCTACCGCAGACCTTCATCGGCCTGCGGAACGCAGTGAGTCTGTCACTGGTTGTGATCGTCGTGACGGAAATGTTCATCGGAACAAATCAGGGTATCGGCCATCGGATCATCGACGCTCAAATCAAGTACGACATCGCCGACATGTACGCGTCCATTCTGCTCACCGGCATCATCGGTTACATCTTCAATGCCGTTTTTCTCATCGCAGAAAGAAGATTCCTGAAGTGGACAAGCAAGTAGCAGTATTGCCTGAGTAAACAGAGCGTTCGCCCTACGTTCGCCGCGTGTGCGATCCAGGCTAAAATGAAGGGGTATGAAGCCTGAGAAAATGAAAAACGAACCTAGAGGCAACGCGAGAGGTCGTAGGCACGGCGACGGGTACGATGCGGAGACGCTGTACCAGTTCTACAAAGAAGCCGGAGGGAACGTGGCAGAGGCAATGCGACTTTCCGAACACGATCGGCGCGTTCCCCGCGACAAGCACACGTGGAGCGACTGCATCGAGCGGATGGGCTACCGGGAGCGGTACAGGAAGGAAACAGACCAAGAATGGCGCGAATTCGGACAGGAGCGACAGCGTATCCGGCAGCACAACATGGACATCGTCGCGGAGACATTCGAACAATTCGTCGCGACGTACACGGGCATGCTCCGGCAGGCGATGAAGGCCATCCAGAGCAAGGGCGATCAGGCGGGACTGCTTCTGCTGCGGAAGGACTTCGCGTTCGGCATCGAACAGTACGACCGATTCTTCCGGATGTATCTCCGTGCAATGGGAATGCCGGAGCACATCACAAGCAACGGCAAACCGGAACGGCCAACTACCATCCTCACACTTTCACCGGAGCAGAAGGAGAAGCTAAACGAGTATCATTTTAGGAGCCTCGGATGGAAGGGGGAAATACCGCCTCCACCCAAGAACGCAAGGGAAGCCAAGGAAATAGGGCGAAAAATGACATTGCTCCGCCAACAGCGTGATCACCCCCATTCACCCCCGCTCACCCCTGTTTCGCGCGTCTGCGGAGCTTGATGCGCGGATCCCTCTTCGCCTTCTGATCGCGCTTCCGCTTGAACGCCATCACGTCCTCCTCGAGGAAGATCCTGCCGGAGGATGTCTGCTGGAAGGGCAGCTTGCCCTCCTGCGCCAGCTTGTCGATGTACTGGTAGGAGACACCGAGGAGCTTCGCCACGTCGCCTGCCGCCAGTACTTTGTGAGGTTTCGCTGTAGCCATGGTGTTGCGAAACATCAGGCTATGGCGATGGTTGGAACATTTATAGTTGTAACATTCCTACTAAAATGAGTATCATGCGGTCATTGCCACGCATTCCGCATGACCACTTCAAAAACAAAGGCATGTCCATTTTGCGCCGAGGAAATCAAAGTCGATGCGAAGAAGTGCAAGCACTGTGGGGAGTTCCTCAACCCCGACATGCGACCGCCGCAACACGCGCAAGGCAAAACACCGAATCCCGGCGTGGCCGCCGTTCTCAGCGTGTTCCTCCCCGGCCTCGGCCACATTTACTGCGGTCGCTTCGGGATCGGCTTCGCGTTCATGTTCCTCACGCCGTTCGGATACTTGTTCTTCATCCTGCCGGGACTGCTGATCCACATTGCCGCCATTTACACGGCCTACACAGAGGCGATGGGAGGAGAGTCGCCTGCAGCCAAAGGCAAGTCGGCACATCATCATAATCAGAGAACGGCGAAGGAACATGATTAGCGGTATCATGTCCGCATGACGGGAGACGCGCTGATCAAGCGACTCGAGCGCATGCGCGAGCGGGTCACTGGCACACAGATTTTGAGCCTTGAGGAACTTCGTAGGATCGCCAGATTTGAGCTTGATCCGCTTCTGAGAGAGTCAGCTGCGACTGCGACCGAATACGACTACCGAAGCATGTATGCGAAGGGGTTGGCCAATGAGGAGAGTCGGGGTGATCCAACGTATCATCGCCTGCACATCAGGAATTTTGAAAAAATCATGCAATGTGCCAAGAACGATTCTGATCAGATTGCTGAGGATGATTACAATGATGAGGTTGTAAATTGTCGCAATGCTATCGAGGATGTCTGCACCGAGATGCTGCTCTTTCTCGTCGAGCGCAAAGAGAAGAAGGTACCGCCAGCGAAGTGGGCAGGCGACAATCGGCTGTTCTATGACGGCGATGAGTATTTGCTTCCTAAAAAGGCAATTTATACGAGCCTCTGCCGAGAAATGTTTACGTCCTGCCGACAAGTCGGCAGCGGCATTGAGGTGTCAGATTTGTACAAGACAATCCGTTCTGGCAGGCAACAAACCGATCCGATGACACAGTACCACTGGATCCACGACATGATGCGGAGCGCAAACCGTTGGGCAAAGCAGCAGAAGAAGCTGCGCGATCTGCCGGAAGGATTGTTGAGGATGGATGGGAAGAAAGTGACACGGCTTATCTGACAATGCCGCCGACATCGACCGAGGATTCGGCAAGGGCAAGCAGAGTAAACCGGGATGCGTGCCTACATGGATGCACGCACCGGCAACGCAGGAGGACGACGGTCTGCATCGGATCGCCGGAGCGGTCTATGGCTACCTCCGCGAACTCCACGAGTACCGCGACACCTGCATGCGGCATGAGAAAACGGCCGCGATCCACGATACCGAGAGTGATGCGCTCGAGGTGTACCGCATGTTCGACCGCAAGCGCGAGACGGCAGAGCAGTTGCATCGCTCGCTCAAGATGCTCCCGAACTGGCAGGAGTCGCCGTACTGGGTGGAGAACGGACAGCGGTGGGAAGAGTTGAAATCGGACATTGGATCACGCGTCGACAGGCACACGAAGCAGTACCACATCGCACTGCAGGGAGTTGTGTGGGAGAACATCCCCATGCTCGTTCACGCTTACAAATTCGACGGTGATCCGAAGATGAAAATCGAGATCGTCATTCCCGCGTTCAACAGTCCGTTCCCCATCCTGCCGCTGCGCCTCGTAGCGGAGGCATTGCGTCTGCACGAGTTTCTCATTCCCGAACACATTGCGAAACCGTGTCCTCCCTTCGCTGGGCATGAAGCGAGGTTCCTGACGGTGTGGGAGTACTTATCGACTTCCATGCCGCGATCGTTGTACGCTTCGCGCTGCCTTCCCACCCCGCCGGGAGAAACGTGATGCGCCCAGAAAGGGCATCCTGCCACGTCTCCCGTCAGAGAGTGGGAAGCCGGGATGCCCTTCCTGCGCGTTGCAGGATTTCATCCCTGCCCTCTCTCACATGGCACGCAAAACACGATTCGCAAAGGCTACAAAACAGTACTGGGTGCTGTACGCACGCAAATCATCCGATGATCTGAAGAAGCAACAAATGTCTCTGCCGGATCAGGTAAAGAAGGGGAAGGAATGTTATGCCTCCCTTCCGGAGGAAGAACGAAGGCAGCATCCGTTGAAGGTGCTCCGGCCGGAGAGCGGGAGTGCGTTCAAGCCGAATCCAAAGAAGCGGCTGTCGTTTCAGGAACTCCTGCGCATGGCCGAGAGAGGCGAGGTTTACGGTGTGTTGGCCGCGCAATTCAACCGCATCAGCCGCAATCCGGCAGACACAGGTGCGTTCCTGCAGCACATGAAGAACGGCACGATTCAGTACTTCGTCACCACCGTCGGCGACAAGTGGCACAGCGGGAAGAACTCGAGTGATCTGTTCATGCTGGGAGTCGATGGCGGGATCGGATGCAAGGACAGTCAGGACAAGGGCGATGTGATCCGCGACCGCATGACGGTGCGTGCATCGGAAGGAAAGCGGATGGGATGGGCTGCAACCGGTTTCAAGAACAAAGCGATTGTCGAGGGCGCGAAGGTCACGAAATCCGTCGAGATCGATGCGGGGAAAGCTCCGAAGATCCTTCGCATCTTCCAGATCGCCGATACCGGTATTTACTCGCTGGCGCAGCTTGCAGATAAGGCACAAGAAATGGGGTTGCTCACTCGTGAGGGTCCAACAAAAAAGGGGAAGCCGTACTCGGCTCAATCCATTCAGAAGATGCTCATGAACCCCGTGTACAAAGGCATCAACCGTTTCAATGGCATATCAGTACGAGCGAACCACGATCCCATCGTTCCCGACGCTCTGTGGGATCACGTCCAGCTGGTGCTTGCAGGCAGGAGCAAGCCGATGGCGAAGCCCAAGGATCAGCAGCTGCGGGAGTTATTCGTGTTCGGCAGCCTGCTCGAGTGTCCGAAGTGCAAGCGGCATCTGAGTCCGTACCGCGTCATGAAGAAGGCGAAGCAGAAGCAGTACATGTACTATGAGTGCAAGAATCCGCATACGGCATGTCATATCTGCATCCCGCAGCCGACCCTTGCGAAGCAGCTGGAACCGAGGCTCACGGAGGTTTCCCTGATGGACGAGGACATGAAGGATCTGCGGGTGCTGCTTCTGGAAGAGCATGAGCGGCGCAGCGCGGGGGAGATCGCGGAACGCAGGCAGCTGGAGCAAGAGTACGAGGCGGTGCAAGAGGAGATCACTGGCACGATCAAGGTGCTCGCCAAAGCGCAGTCGCTCGGCATTGGAGAGGAGACGGAGAAGGAAATCGAGCGGCTGACAGAGCGGAAGAACTTAGTCCAAGAGCAGCTGAAAGCCGTCTGCGAGCAGGGCAATGCGTGGATTGAGGAGACCATCAAGTGCTTCACGCTCTTCGAACTGCTACGGGAAGCCGCGATCCATGGATCCGCAGCCACGAGGGAGATTTCGATGAATGCGATAGCTTCGAACTACTCGGTAGATGGCGAAAAACTAGTCTGCAAGCTGCGTTCCCCGTTTCTGCAATCCTCTGAAAGACGGTCGTGTAAGACTTGGTGGAGTTGAGGGGATTCGAACCCCTGACCCCCTGCTTGCAAAGCAGGTGCTCTACCAACTGAGCTACAACCCCAAGGATGACACGTGATGAGAGAAGGATCGAGGACCGAGCTTATTATTTTCTTGCACCTCGGCCAAGGCCTCGGCGGCCAACCCCGAAGGGGACCCTTCGGGTCTGAGCTAACCGTGAGTTGAGTTTATCACGTAATAATCTTCTCCACTGCCCCTTCTTTCACGGCATTTCGAAGTTCCAAACCAATCCGCTCCCCCACCCGACTTCGCTCCTACGCTTCGCTTCGGAGCTTCGCCGGGCAAGCGCTCATTACGTAATCACTTTCTCGAGAAGATCGTTTTGAACGGCGGTTCGTAATTCCATTCCAATTCGTTCTCCAACACTGATTGACTCTCCGTAGAGGTAGCGGCTGTACGGTGTGGCAAATGTTCCGGGAGAACCTGGAATCCTGAGCGACACATCGAAGATGACGATGTCTTCCTTCCCCTCCTCCGCGACGACTGCGCCTTGCAGTGCAAACGGTCCGATGATGCCGCGACCCGTGGGATCGCACTTCTTGTTCTGCGTCGCCTTCACAAATTTCTCCCCGAGTTCAAAGGCCTTTTCGAGGATCGACTCTTTCACGGTGACTGCGATGTGACCGGTCTCGATCATTTTTAAAGGAATCGATTTCAAGGCTTGCTGTTGCTGATCGGCAGTCATCCGAAGGAAACCATCCAGGTTCGTCTGCCTGCGCGTGTCTGTGCCAAGCAGCTCCAGCTCCTTCGTCAGCGTGGAATAGAAGAAGTTGAAATTCACGTGGGCGCCCACGATGAATTCTTCGATGGTCGCCTTGGTCCAATCGGCCGAGACTTTCCCTTGCTGCTCCAGCGTGTAGCCGATCGATTCCCATTCTTTATGATTCTTTGCGAGGAAGAAGGCGCGCTCGTACCCGCGCGTCGCTTCATGCGCTTTCACAATGCAAAGCCGATCAACTTCCTTGGCGGATTTGAAAATTTTCGGAGTCCGAATACCCGCATCATGAAGCAGATGATATTGGTTGTAGGGTTGATCGCGCTCCTCGAGCTTCAAGAGCGAGCGTGAGCCAAAGATCGGCACGTTGAACTCCTTCTCGACCTTCGCAAAATCGTCGAAGTAAACCCAGAAGTAGCGGTTGTGGACGAAGATCGTATTTCTCTTTCGTAGGTTATCTTGGATCTTCTTCTCGAGCACGTCGGAGAAGTTCTTCACGGCAATGACATCATCAACACATCCGATTTCTTGGTTCTTGGCCCTTGGCCCTTGGCCCTTTCGCGTTCTGTAATACTTCCCATACGTCTGATCTCTCTCTTTCCTCGCCACACATACCGTCGAAAATCCATGCTTCTTCGCACCATGACACACATCCAAGGCCGAATGTCCCCCCAGCACTCCGACGGTCAGTTTCTTGAAATCGTAGCCTTTGAGCAGTGTTGCCGGATTCATGAATGTGATTGTAACGAAAAACCAGAAACCAGTAACCAGAAACGAATCGCAGCAGTCTCAACCGAGAATTTCCTCTAAGCGACCCGCTTCAATGGCTTGTTTGATGTCCCGCGCGATGCGGCGGCCCGTGCTCATCGGCACGTCGTACTTGAGTGCCGTGTAGGGCGAGCCTTCGATGAAAGGGTTCGTCCCGGCGACGATGCGAGCGGAGATCTCAAAGACGAAGATCTGGAGCTTTCGCGTGACGATCGCCTCCAGGCAGAACGGCCCGAAGAGTCCTTTGCCGCAGAGTTGTTTGCTCACTTTCACGACGCGGTCGCCCATCTCGAAGAGCTCGGGGAGGAGCGACTCGCGGATCACGATCGGAATATTGCCGACGATCGTGTAGGACGTATGAATGTTCGCAGCCAGCTGGTCTTCCGCCTTGATGCGACCGATGGAGTCGGCGTTTGATTCGTAGCGTTTGTCCATGCTCATGATCTCGAGCTCCTTTGTGAGCGGCGAATAGAAGTAGTGGATGTAGATGGGGACGCCGACGATGTACTCCTGAATGACGAAGTCATTCTCGTCCGGATACTTCTTGTTTTTCACTTCGTAAAATTGCTCCGGAGACTTCGCGACGAAGTAACCAAATCCCCCGCCCGCTCCGTGGAACTTCACGATGACAGGTTTGTCGATGTCCTCCGGCTTCGCAAAGACCCGTGGGAGAAGAATATTGGCTCTCTCCAGCCACTGGCGCTCCATGTCACGGTTGCTCTCCCACTCCAAGATCTCCTTCGTTCCGTAGTACATCGCCTGCATTGTGCGGACCCGGTCGTGCCCCATGTAGGCGATGAAGGAGCCATGCGGAATCACGATGGCATTGCGCTTGATCAGCTCTTCCTCGAGGGCGCTATTCCAATCTTTGTAATCCGGAATGGTGATGATCTCGTCGGCGACGCCGTAGGCCTTGTACGGGCGCTCCGTTCCTTTCTTGCAGATGACGAGATTGCGCATCCCCTCGTCGCGGGCTCCCTTCAGAATCTGGAGCGCGGAGTGGCTGCCAATGGTTGCAATCACGAAGTCCTTCGGATGTTTGGAAGCTGGGAGGATGGGCTTGGGCTTCGCCATAGATATTTCGGGGAATGTACCAAAATGAGCGCATGGATGCAAGGGAATTTTTGGCTAACATTAGAGTAAATCCAGAAACCGCGGCAACCATCGATCTCTCAAGAAAAGAGCGTCCCGTCCCGCATGCGCAGGAGAAACGCTCTCTCTGTTTCCGTGTAGATAGTGATCACCAACGACGAACCCTGCTCGTGTGATCGAGAAGCATCTGGATCACCGTCGAGTTGGGGCGGTCGTTTCTCGGGCGACGGATGATCAGCCCCTCGAGAGCAGCTTCGCTGCCCATGAGGGCCGTAGTGGCGCCGAGGATGACTCCAATGATGAGTCCCGCGAGGCCGACTTTGACGTCATTGTGTGCCATGGAAGAAGAGGGGAAGAAGAAAGGATGGGAAAGGGGTTAATCAACGTAGGGCCTGTTTTCGAGCTGGTTGCCGAGACACTTCGCGAGACGGTTGCTGCCCTCTTCGTACTGCTCGCAGTCGTTATCGACGCGCACAGGGGCTGCTGATCTCTGGTAGCCGGTGTCTTCCTCCGCCGCAGCGGCTTCCTGCTCAGATCCGCAGTAATCCGTCACGATATTGCGGAGGACGACTTTCAGGTTCGAGGAGATGATCGTGTAGTTATTGTCTTCCTGGCGAGGAATGACGGTGTCGATTGCGAGCGTCATGCGCGCAGAGAGATTCTTCGCGACATCGCAGGCATCGTCCGGGAGGACAGGCGCGCTTTCATGCGGCTCCGTCGCGTTCATGTTCGGGCGGTTCAGCCTGCGCATCTCTGCGTGACTGCGACTCGTTTCCTCATCGACACGAATGCGGTCGATGTCCCGAGCCGTCGGCGGCTCCTCGGGAACATCAAAGTACACAGCGGCGACTTCATCGGTGGAACTGGCACTCAGGGTCGCCTCCTGGGCGTACAGCATGGAACCGGCACCCAGCATCACGCCGACAACGACGCCGCAGAGGCCGAGAGCAACATCACGATTTGCCATAGAGAATAAGGGGAAAGATGTAGATATGAATGTTAGTACTATTTTAACATAAATATGAAAGTTTTGCAATACCCCCAGACCAGGACGACAACGCAGTCAAGGATTCGATGTTCTTTGTCGTCTTTGTTCTCGTTGTCGTCCTTATAAAAAAAAGATGCACCCGGAGCCGAGTGCATCCTTTCTGACAGAAAAGCGACTTAGTCGCAGTACGAAGCGACAGTATTCATCGCAAGGTCGTACACCTGTCCGTACTTGCGCTGATCCGTGCTCAGCACGCTGAGAACAGGAGCAAATGCTTCCTGCACGAGCGCACAGCGAGCAGTGACCCGAGCGGCACTGTGGACGGGCGCCGTCTCTTCTTCGCCTTGATACTGAGTGGGACGGTTCCCGCGATTGGAAGTATCCGCTCCATCAAGACGCTCGAGGAAACGAGCACCGGCATCCTCGCGAACGTTTGCGCGGTCACCCCGATCGAGATCGAAGTACGCCGCGACGTCCGTAGAAGCCGCACCAAGGGTCGCATCCTCGGTGTAAAGAACAGAACCGGCACCGAGCAGGACGCCGACAACGACGCCGCAGAGGCCGAGAGCAACATCACGATTTGCCATAAGGAATATGGGGAAGGAAATAATGTGTGTTGTTGAGTATTATAATACCACATTATTTAGATATTTGCAATAGA
Organism: Candidatus Peregrinibacteria bacterium; assembly: GCA_016196295.1. Classification (GTDB taxonomy): domain Bacteria; phylum Patescibacteriota; class Gracilibacteria; order Peribacterales; family Peribacteraceae; genus JACPYA01. The sequence goes on from JACPYA010000064.1 coordinate 23,934, forward strand.
GCGTAGAACCCCATAAAGGACGACAAAGAGGACGAGGAGTGCAAGGAATTAGATATGGAGGGCTGCTCGAAGTTTTGTGGCTAAGTAACTTACTCGATGAATCTGCTGATCGATTTCATCAAATGTTTTTCGATCTATGTAGTGCAGCTCCAAAGAAATTCTATATTGGCAATGCAGCTCTTCGACAGAACCGAGAGCAATATCAATGAATCGGGACCGGTCGTCCTTGGATCTCTTTGCATTTCCTTCTGCGATGTTATTGCAAACAGAGGTGGATGATTTTCGCATCTGTTGAGTCATGCAATACCGTTCATCTCCAGGAAATGTTTTTGTAATCTGATACGTACGAAGACTGAGACGGAGCGCCTCCTGCCACGCAATCAGCTTTTCGTATGGACGTAGACCCATGGCAGAACTGTAGATAACTCAATGATGATTGGCAGCAAGCGTCGGCATAATTCCTACATCGATCCTTTGGAATTCCTCTACGGTAAGCCGAAATTTTCGTTCTATGCGCACAAAGAACGTCGTTGTCGTCCTTGCCTGCCCGTCCGTAGTCCCGTCCCGCATGCGCGGGAGGGACGAAGGAGGGTCTTCTTTGTCGTCCTTGCCGCCTCTCTCGTCTTTCCTGTTCCCTGAATGTTCCTTATTCTAGAGCCCACGGTGCCGTAGCCAAGTAGTAAGGCAAGGGTCTGCAAAACCCTCATACGTGGGTGCGATTCCCACCGGCACCTCCAGGTTATTCCCCCTCATTCGTCTTTGGTTCCACAAAGGTGACGTTCTCCAGCATGAGGAGGGTCTCTGCTTCCAGGTCGCGGGGGGGCGAGAGCGGCGTGAGCGCAGTGACGGTATAGCCCTCGGTGCCGGACACGGCGCTGACTTGGTAGAACCGCCGGGCGGGCTGCTCGGGATCGGGTTGCGCATTGAAGATGTGCAGGGTCACCGTCTCGCCGTCTACCGTCGCCTCGCGCAGGTCCGCCTGCTTGTAGCCCGGAAGGACCGTCACCGATTGCACGCTGGCCGCGCTGTAGGACGTGGAATCTGTCGCTTGCGCGAGGACTTCCTGCGTGATCGTGACCGACGGAAATTGGCCGGCCACTGCTTCCTCTCGCTTGAATGCGGTGATCACTTCGGCTGGGATGTCGCGCTCGTTCAGGATGCTGCGGTCGAGCACCACCCACCCCTCCGGCAAACACGTTCCGATGGTGCCGTTCCAGAACGGCCGCTCGCACTGCGTCGCCTCATTGCCTCCCCCACCACAGCTCGAAAGCAGGATCGAGAGGGAAAAAAGCGGGACGAGGAAACGCTTCATACAATCCTGATGATAGCGAGACTCGGAGCAAATTGCGAAACGTCGCTCTCCCGCAGAAACGTGAGCGTCGTGCACCGTCGTGGGAGCGTGCAGGAGAGTATTCCGAGCGGATACGAGAAGCAGGAAAAGAGCTTCGGAAAGCCAATTATCGGCATCTAGACAAACTGCCATTCGAGTATCTCACTCACTCAGGATCCTTGAGAGAATAAGCATTTTCTGCTACAATAACTAGATTTATGACAAAACACATTCTGCGCATTGCCGCCGTCTCGGTATCGCTCCTGACCCCCCTCAGTGCGACAAGTGCGTCCCTCAGCATCCATGACTCGATCGCGGGGCTCGGGACGCAGGCGGAGATCAGCGGACTCCCTGACGGAGCATACGAACTCACGCTGGTACCGCCCATCGGCCGCGTGGTAAGCCAACCGTTCCGAAGCGACGCAGATGGATCGACGAGTGTCTTCGTCTCCGGCAACCACACCGAGCATGCGGGTCTCTACAGTGCATCCGTCACGCAGCAAGGAAAGAACGTCGTCACGGGAGTGCAGTTCGAGATCCTGCCGGATTCCGTGGACATCTACGCAAGCACCGTCTCCGTCCAGCACGGACACATCGTCGCGGATGGGCGGGATGAAGCAGAGGTCACGGTGACGCTCCGGGACCGCTTCGGCAATCCCCTCCCCGGTCGTCCGATGGAACTCATCGGCAGTACGGGACTCGAACGCATTCAGCCCTTCGAACCGGAAACCGACACATGGGGAGAGCAGCACTTCGCCGTGAGCGTGCAGAGCCCCGGTCTCGTCACGGTCCGGGCACTCGATCTCCTCTCGGGAAAGATCCTCGCCGCGGTCGGCCAGATCGAAGCGCAGGATCCCTACGGCGTCGGCGGCCATGAGTACCGCTCGTACGCGCCGTATCCCTCGTATCAAGGACAAGTGATCCCGCGTTCGTACGCACAAGAAGCATTCGATGAACTCCACACCTTCGAAATCACCTTCGACCCCCCGCGCCTCGGGGTGAACGAAGTCGCAAAGAATATCTTCATCAAAGCGTTGGATCGAAACGGCAACACAGTCGAGGACTACACGGGAACGGTGCGCGTCTATTCGCCGACCGACCCCGATGCGAACCTCCCGGGCTTCGAAAACGGCTACGGAGAAGTGACCTTCATCGCCCAAGAGCGCGGAGTCAAGCGCCTGCCCCTCGTCGTGAGCTTCTCACGTGAAGGACGCCAGGTCCTGCGCGCGGAGGACGCGGCAGACCCCAGCAACATCTTGTTTGGAGAGGCGACCGTCCAGGTCGGAGAAGGGGGTGGAATCCCGATTCCGGGATCCATCGACATCACATCGCATGCAGATGGCGACGGCATCTCGAACCGCGCGGTGACGGTCGAAGGAGTAGGTCCGGCGCTCACGCCGCTCGAAATCCTCGTCAATGACAAAGTGGTCGGCAACGCCGTCGCGGATGCGGATGGCAACTGGGTCGCGGATATCGACCTCGACGTCACGATCATCGGAGCATTTACCCTCTTCGTCCAAGACGAGTCGGGTCGCGAGCGCTCGGCGAAGATCCGCCTCGAGTACGACCCCACGAAACCGGTCATCTCGTCTCTGAAAGTGACTCCCGCGGAAGCGGAGGAGGGATCCGAAGCGCTCATCGTCGTGAAAACGGAACCGAATCTCTTCGAAGTCGTGATGACGGTCGCAGAGGAAGAGTTCCCGCTCGAGGAGAACAGCCAAGAACCGGGAACCTATCAGCTGCTCTTCGAAGTCCCCGCTCCCGGCACCTACGACGTTCAGGTGCTCGTGCGAGACAAAGCCGGGAATGAAACGGAGGACTCCGCTCCCCTCTCGGTCATCGCGGAAGGACTCCCGGTCGTCCAGAACGTGAAGGCCTCTGCGCGCGCGAATGCCGTAGACCTCACGTGGGACTTGGTCCCGGATGTCGATACGTATCGCATCTACATCGGCGAGGCCGCGGACGCGTTTGACTTCACGCTCGACACGGCAGGCCGCGCGACAACGTCTGCGACGGTCGCGGGGCTGAAGCCGGGCACGACCTATTACTTCGCCGTGACCGCCGTCCAAGGCGACCGCGAAAGCCGCGAGAAGAGCGAGACAGTCTCCGCGGTGGCGCTCGGAACGGCTCTGAAAGTTGCGGCGCAGGAGAGCTCGCTGCTTCTGGAGTGGAGCTTCCCGAGCGAAGTGCCTTTGAGCTCGTTCCTCCTCGAGTACGGCGCGAAGGGCGGCACGACCGAACGCTACACCGAGAAACGGATTTTGAACGGCAGCCTGCGCGCCTTCACGCTGCGCGACCTCCTCAGTGGCGTCACCTACATCCTGAAGCTGACGCCCATCGCCGCCACGGGCGACCCGCTGACGGACCTCACCGCCAAGGGCGAAGGCACGCCCATCGGCGAAGACGGGTTCCACCCGGCTCCAGCCGATTCCGGTTCGTTCGATCCGGACGATCTTCCTCCTCCGAACTACCATCAAGGTGCACCGCGCACGCCGACGACCGGCATTCCATCGATCGCATTGTGGCTCGCGGGAAGCCTCTGTGTCTTCGTCGTCCTCCTGCAGTGGCACCGACGCCGGACGCTCAGACTCACTGCGGAGTTTTTGAAAACGATTGAAGAGCAGTATCGCAATTTTTAATTCGTAATTTTTAATTTTTAATAAATGTGCAATGAGGAATGATACAAAATTACCTCAATCATTGGTATGAACCCCAGAGCAAGCTCTGGACTCCCTCTTCCGGAGCAAGCTCCGGGGAACCCGCCCGATCCGAACGATCAGATCGTTCGGGCGGGTCAAACCATCGGCTTCGCTTGCAGTGCCACAGCACAAAAGCC
>JACPYA010000062.1 GCA_016196295.1 Candidatus Peregrinibacteria bacterium
AAGCGATTGTCGGATCCCACGACGAAATTCTCAAGTGTGTAACGGGGCGAGAGAATCTTCGTGATGATTCCTTCGGCAAGCTTCACTTCCTGCTTGCCCGGAAGCTTTCTACGCTTGCCTTCCGGGAAACACCCGAGCAGATCGAACGTGCGATCCACGTTGTCCTTCAGGCCGACATCGACCTTGTAGACGATCTGGGAAATGCCCGGCTCCACCTCGCGCGCACACTCGAGCGTCATCGTGCGGTAGTGTTCCATGTGCCAGTTTAGGTACATCGGCAGCGGGAGCCCCACGATGAATGTCCCGTCCTCGAAGCCGAGGGCCGTCGTATCCTTGAACCACGTGATGAACTGACTGCGCTGGAGCTTCATCTCGATCTTCCGCAGGATCTCCAGCCACAACGAGCGCAGCGCCGACTCGGAGAAGGCTGGTGCCACCGGGGCCGCTGCTGTCGCCGTAGGATTCATATCAGAGGAAGAGGCGAAGAATATCGTGGTAGGTAATGAGGACGATGAGGAGGAGCAGGAAGGCGAAGCCGACGGCATTCGTCATGAGTTCGAACCGACGGTTCGCGGGCTTGCGCAGGACCACTTCGAGGAGCACGAAGAGGAGTCGTCCGCCGTCGAGCGCGGGGAGCGGCAGGATGTTCAAGACCGCCAAGCTGAGGCTGAGGAGCGCGACGAGGCGCAGGTACGTCATGAATCCGTCCTGCACCGACACGTGCGTCAGCTGCGCGATGCCGACGATGCCCGTGATGCCCTCTGGGACGCGACCCGTCTGCGCGAGCGATTGGAAGAGCTTCGCCATGCCGATGACAGTTTGGACAGTCATGACTTTGGCTTCCCTCAGCGACAAACCGAGTGCATCGACGAATGACCGCTGTGGGGAGCTAAGTTCACGCGGAAACGGTCGCAGCGACACGCCGGCCTTCTCCTCTGTCAGAGGAACCGTGAATGTTTTTTTCTCCGCGAGCTCGTCGCCCGTGAGGATCGTGTAGCGAACAGAGCGCTTTCCTTTCTGGAGCGCCGTCACCTCGGTCGGGAGCGTGACGGGCGTGCCATCGACGCTCAGGAGGATGCTGCGCGCGGGCACGCCGACCTTCGCGGCGCCCGCGCCGGAGATCACATCGTCGATCAGCACTGCCGGAACCATGTGGATGTCCCCTCTCGCCGCGGCCGCCTGCATGTCTTCGAACGTCAAATAGGTGGGGACCCACCGCGCGAACGAGAAGCCGATGGTGAAGATGACGACGGCAAACAGGAAATTCATGCCGACACCCGCCGTGAGGATAATGATGCGCGCCAGCACCGAAGCGCGGCCGAAGCTCCCGACAGACCTGCGCTCCGCCTCCGTCACCGCGTTCTCTCCCTGCAGACGCACGAAGCCGCCGAAAGGAATCCAGTTCAAGGAGAAGCGCGTGCCGCCCCGAAAGAAGAGGGTCTTTACGCGCGGCGGCAAGCCAAAACCGAACTCTTCCACTTTCACGTTGAACCAGCGCGCTGCGAAGAAGTGACCGAACTCATGGAACAGGACCAGGACCGTCAGAAGGACAAAAAAGGCCAATGCAGAAAGCAAAAAATTCATGGCGATGTAAGAGCGGATCGTCGATCCGCGTTAGGGATGCGATGCTAGACGCAGAGTGGATAACTGAAAAGTTTTCCACAGCACTTTGGAGTTGAACTTTTTTTGAAAACCCCACTCCGTGCTAGTGACCTTAATTTTTTGTACAAGAAACAGAGTGTCCGATGGGGGTCTGATTTTTGTCCGAACCGAAGATCTTATCAGATGAGAATGTATTCCGTCAAGTTCGCGTGACACAAAGATGTATTCACTGGACTAAATTCGAAACTCGAAATCAGAAATCCGAAACAAGTTACGATGTCGAAGACTGAGATTTCCGCATGATTGCGGAAAAAATAAGCATGAGTTCTTCTGCTTCTTTTGTAAGCAATGCCTGTTCCTTCTCAAGATCACCATTGCCTGCGGTTTCAACAAGCCGCAGCCATAATTTACTTTCTTTAGATTCTTTCCGGGATATTTTTATCCGATAGAGAAAATCATCTTTGCTCACCGCTTCATTTGCTTCAATGTAATTTGCTGCGATAGAACCAGAAGACCGAACGACTTGCTTTACATACTGCGCATTCGTAACGGTCAGAGGCAGCCTTTTGACGAACTGTCCCACTCTTTTTGCAAAGAGATAGGTTCGATCTTCAAGATCAAAACGTGGTTTATCAGACATGGTTAGAATGTACGTACTGAAGCTTCAAATTTCGATATTGTTTCGTATTTCGAATTTGGTTCTTCGTGCTTTATCGCTAAACAAAGAGGAAAATCCGGTTCCAATGCATAGGAGAACAGGTCATCCCTGCGCGACGACCCATCCTTCGATGCGCTTCACACCAACATTCCGAAGGGCCTTCGCACATTCCTCGAGTGTCGCACCCGTCGTCGAGAGATCATCGATCAGAATCACGAATGCAGGAACATCCGCTGCGGAAGCGACGAATGCATCCTTCAGTGCCGACTTCCTCTCGACGCGATTACGCCACGCTTGGTGTCCCGTTGGCCTCGTGCGACGAAGAAGCGAGCGCACGGGATAGCCGCGTTCGCGCGCGACCACCTCTGCGAGCAACTCCGATTGGTTGAACCCTCGCTGAAACTTCCGCGTCCAGTGGAGCGGTATCGGGCAGAGGACGGGAACATCACCCCGATCAATTGCTGGAGCGACATGCGTAATCATTCTGCCGAGATCTTCGTAGAGACCTGGAATGCGTTTGTACTTGAACGTGTGAATCGCTTTCTTGAGGAGCGGCGAAGATCCATAGCGAGCAGCAGCCACGATACGATCGAGTGATCGGATGCCGAGATCCTTCAGAGCAGATCCTTCGAGGACTACCGGAGAAGCTTTCAGGAGTGAACGCTCCGTATCAGTGATCCACTCCCCTTCTTCGCCGAGGAGTGAGCGGCGGGGGAAGAAGAAATCGAGGAGGAAAGACATCATGTCTACAGAATAATGGCTGATCAATCTCTTGAAGACCGTCATCACCATATGATTCTCGGAGACATCCTCTTTCGGGCTTAGAATAAAGCTCTTTTTGGTTCTGTTGCTTCCCGGAACACTTGTTGCACTCCCGAACTCTTGATACGCTCTGAGTCTGCAAATCTGGCAATGAGCTCAGCTGGGCCGCGCGAGGCCTGCCGAGCGCGCCATCAAAAATCGCCACAGTGGCGCTCATCCTCGATCTTTCATCACTATCACATACCTTGGGCAATTAGCTCAGCTGGCTAGAGCGCCACATTGACATTGTGGAGGTCACTGGTTCAAGTCCAGTATTGCCCACCATCGTACATGTACTACGTATACGTTCTTCAAAATCATGAGGGCACTTTATACAAAGGTCACACCCGTGACATGACAAAACGCATGCGGGAACATAATGCCATCGATGGTCCTTCACGATATACAAAAGGGAAGGGGCCTTGGATACTCGTACATGTAGAAGAATATATGACAAGAGCCAAAGCAATGATGAGAGAACAATTCTTAAAAACAGGGAAAGGTCGAGAGTTCTTAAGTCAGAAAATCAGAGCGCCACATTGATCCGCCGCAGGCGGATGGAGGTCACTGGTTCTCCGCCTGAGGCGGACAGTATTGCCCACCATTTCTTTCACTCGCTTGCCTCTTCGCAAAGCGAATTGAGAACCATTTGCAATTGGTGAATGAGATTGAATTTCACAAACGTAGGATCCCCTACTTTACCCGAGGGTTTTTCAAGAATCCGATTTCTTTCTTCGTCGCCCAACGTCCGTGTAGCCTCCAAAACGGAAATCACCATAGATTGATGCGTAAGAAGCTCTCGTAATCGTTCCCGGAGAGCTGCTCGAAACGCATCGTTAAACCCTATTATCTCTGGGTCATTGTAGAGATCAATCGCCTGGGCGAAGCAATGAAGCGCGAGCTCCCGTGCCGAATGTTCAGGAGATGACACAAAAATATCATATACTATTATTGTTTTTAGTCAAAAACAAAGACACCGTATATCGAAGCCAAACTTCGACAAAAATTCTGCAAAATATTTCCATAATTTTGCAATGTTGCAGCGTGGGAAAAACCCGAGTTTTCTGCTACAATAAGAGGATTTCCTGAAACACAAACATCATGCCAAACGACATCATTTCCTTGAACGATTTACAGCCGCTCCTGACATGGGACGCGCCGAGCAGGCCGAACCACGAACGCGGGCCGAAGTGGTACCTCTACGGCGGCATCTTTGTCCTCCTCTGCGCCGTGTGGGGAATCCTCACGGGCGCATGGAGCTTCACGATCGTGATGATTCTGATCGGCGGCATGTACTTCATGACCAGAAACGCCCCGGAACCAGTCCACCACATCGAGATGAGCAAGCACGGCGTGACCTTCCGCGGGGAATTTTCCGCGTGGAAGGACTGCAAAGATTTCTGGCTGCTGCAGGGACCGGGCTACATCGAGCTCCACATCATGCGCACGAAGATGGTGAACCCGGAGATCGTGATCCAACTCGCACCCGGCATGGACGTGCGGATCGTGCGCGCGCTCCTCGGACATTTTCTTCCCGAGCGTTCGGATCAAACCGAGACGCTGCTTGACATTTTTACCCGTCTCACTAAACTGTAAATGCTGCGCCGCTTCCATGCTGGGCGCTTCGCACACAACCGACCTCCGGAAGGAGAGCGCCGGTTGCTTCGGTTTGCGGACCATCAGACTGGACAGAACCCTCTGGACCCGGAGGCGGAAAACATGAATGCGGGACAAACGCCTGGAGAGCAGGAATCCCCTATCGGTGCGATTCTGCAGGAAACCTCTGCAGAGACTCTCCGCGCCGCGCCCGAGACGGTCGCGGGCTTTGACGACGCTGCGAGATCCTCGGAGCTGCTGCAAGCACTGCTCGACCGCCCGGGTCCTGCCGAAGCAAAATTGAAAATGATTCTCACGCAGCGGCTGGGGCAGCAAGAAGCACTCGTGGGTATGGACCCTTTGCAGATGGATCCGCAGGAACTCCGGTTCGCCCTGAAAGAAAGTTTGCGGGACTACCCGGACGTGACCCTGAAACTTGCTCGACTGCTGGAAGACCGCATCCGGTATTTTCAGAAAGACGGCGAACTGTACGGCTCGATCGAGCGGAAAGTGCAGGCTGCTCTCGGAAAAACCTTCGTGATCAAAGACGAACACAAAAAAATCCTGGAGCACAGAGACGCGAACGGACATCCCAAATTCCCCGAAGAGCAGAATGCGCTGCGCCAGCTGGAGAGGCTCGCAAAGGTGTTGGAATCGATCCCCAATGAGAGGCTGTCGAGCGTTTGCCGCTTGCTCGAGACCAATGCAAAGGGCGACCTCGGCGGCAGGGCAATCGCGGAGGAACTCGGATGGATCGATGCCGAGCACCCGGAACAATTTGCGTCACTGAACGCGGACCAGCGAAGCGTCCTTCTCTTCCTCGGGGAACTCAAGCGAACGCACCACCGGACCTTTTTTGCCGCCGCGCCTCACGAAGGGGAAATCGTCGCCACGGAAGAGTACGTGACACGCCGGCAGACATACCTCGAAGGATTGGAAGCCCAGAAACAAGCGCTCTTCGAGTTCTTGCACACGCAGATCCAGGAAGAGTCCGGCACCGTCCTGAAACGACACTACGAACTCGCGCAAGCACTCATCCGTGAGCTGAAAGGCAACGACGGAGAACTCACGACGGCGGAGATCAACGAACGCCTGCTTGCACGGAAAGGATACGGCTATGAAGCGCTCAAGGTCGCGCTCGACCTCCATGCGCATCCTCTGGGCACTCTTCTCAAAGAAGAAGTGCGCAAGAAAGGAACAACGACACTCAAGAGCGTCGGAACGAACCATGCGGCATTCTTATCACATGCAGAGAGAGCGCTGCGCATCCTCTTCAAGAGGAAACCAGATGCGGCGGAGGATCTGCCGATGCTTCTGGAACACCGGAGAATCGAACAGGAGGATACGGATCGATGGGCATACGAGACCGCGCAGTACGCGCGACAGCTGCACGGGCTCCCCGACGGTCCGCGCAAGGCCGCTGTCGAGCGAGTGATGCAGAAAAGCAAATGGCGAGATCTCACTGCCCTCCATGATTTCTTCGAACCGAGTGCCTACCTGCACGACGATCGTGACGAATACCTGCGTCTCGTCGCGGAGAATCCATCCTGTCGTATCCTCGCGACGGACCCCGAGTTTTCATTGGACGAAAGACGCAGGCTCACGGCCCTGCTCCTCGCGCTCCATCACGATCCATTCCAGCTCCTGAAAGGCGAAGAGGACTACGCTGCGCTGAAACAAGAGGAACGTACGTTCGAACAATTGGACGATGCAGACATCCTTGCGCGCATCGTTGCCGTTCGCGCGAGCTTGCAGACGGTTTTCGAAGAGATCCGCACGTCTTCCCTCCTGAATCATCAGGTCGCAGACACGCTCGCACTGGGCGGACAACTGCAGGATCGCAAAGACTCCATCGAAGGACTGATGGTCTCCGTGCTCGATGAACAGGGGAAGCCCGTCATGACCCCGCAGCTGAAACACAATATTCCGCTCGCCGGGAAGGAAGTGCAGTATCTCCAGGATGTGCGAGATCGATTGAATATGGTGAAGGATGGACATATCCAATACAGAGAACTCGACCCACGCATTCGCGGGCATTTCCGGGACGGGCAGATCGTCATTAACACCGCACGCCCGGCACATTCCCAAAAGAGTGCGCTCTACCACGAGCAAGGCCATGCCGTTCTCTGGGCGTTTTCCGCCGCCTTCCCTCTGCTGCTCGCGAAGGAAATGCACGCCCTGGGACAGACACGCATCGGGCCGCAAGGGGAAAGCTTCGAACAGCTCCTGCGGGGCCTCCGTGAATTTGCTCCGTACCAGGACCTGGCAGAGCAAATGGACACATGGAAAGAGATCGCCCGAGCGCGTTTCGCGAGCGCTGCGGGACACGAGCCCGACGTGCAGGAACTCGCGGACGAAACGGATCGCGTCTACATGGAACAGATGCTCGATGAACTCGTCACCCGGCACGCCGAGTGGGCGCACATCAGCGGAAAACGGGAAGACACGAACCCCTCCGGGGAGCGCCAGCAGGAGCTGCTGCTCTTCGCGCAGCTTGAAAAAGGGAAAGGCGGCATCTTCGAAGAACTCGCAGGAGGAAAAAACAATATCGACGTCCATGCACTCGCCGATGTGCAGCCGGAACTGCTGACCGCGGGAGCAAAGTTTGCCCGCGTGGAAGAACACGAGGAAGAGGAAACTCTCGAGGCGACGGGCATGCGCGAAGCCGGCACCAAAACGATCAACGTCCACTCCGAACTCCGTGAGGTGCGGCGGGAGATCGAGGTGATGGAGTCCTTCCTGGAAGCATATCCCGAAACGAGCGAGGTAATGACGCCACAAATCCAGAAGGCGGAAACGCTGTACCGCGAACTATCGCAGAAGTTTCTGACGATGAAAGACGAGGATCCGGATTCCCCGGAATTCAAGGCTTTTTTGAACAGAGTGATCGCACTGCGCAGGTACACCATGACGATTCACAAAAAAATTCGCGAGCTCGATGTCGAGATGTTGGACATCTCCCAAGTGCCGCGCTCCAAAGCCCCCGGCTTCTTCGATGGGATCCGCTTCATGAGCGTGCTCGATATCATCAAGTTCGGAAAAGACACGCTTGAGGACATCAACAGCATTTACAAGCGCCGCCAGGACCGCCTCCTGAAGGACGTGGGAGCAGTGGCGGCGGACGCGCTCGGCGTCGGCAAGCACATCCCCTACATCGGCGAATACTTCGCAGGGCTCCGCGGCTACCATGAGCGTCGCTACTCGAACACGGACGTCGAAGCCGCGAAGAAGTGGGAAGACAGCATGAAATTCATCGATAGCCACAAGGTGCTCGACATGCTCTCGAGAACAAACGACAAAGACTTGCTCCGCGGAGGCATCGGCCTCCTCGTCGAACGCGGAGACATGGACTGGAATCACCGCGGTGTGTGGGGAACTCTGCAGCGTATGTCCGGCTATCGCATGCCGGAAGAAGCCTGTCTCCGTGATGACGTTCTGCGCGACACGTGGCTGCGCAAGATGATCAATGACATCTGGAAGGACAAAGAGCAGTACTACCACTGGCGCCAACACAACGACTCCGCCATCGATAAGAACAAGAAAGATTTCACCCCGACAGCCGACCAGCTGGCGAACGTCAGCGGAGGACTCTCGAACGAGCTTCGCAAGCAGCTGAAACTCTACGTGGAGTGGAATAAAGACCACAGCCAGCCCGTCCCGGACGACATCAAGCCGCACCTGTACGAAGAGGTGCTCCACTACGCCATGCGCAACGGAAAAATGCGCATGGAGGATAAGTTCTTCTACCTCGTGCAAGGCGTCCGTCACGGCATCATGTCGATCGATCGTCTGCGCGTCCTTGCCGGAGAAGGAGGGGAAATCCTCCTGCGGTTCCCGTTCATCGACTACTTCTACGGTCGCAACAACTCGATGGATGAGGTCAGGCGTCTCGGAGAACGATTGGAGGAAAGCGGCGACGGCGAGGACGAATACAAACCCGGCGCGAAGACCATGTGCTTCTTGCAGTACGAATTGCCGGAAGAGGAATCGTTCCAGTACCGCTTGAGCAAAGCGCTCGGTCGCGACAACATCGAAAAGATCGATCACGAAGACTTCCCGATGATCGTCGGTCTCATCAACTACAACAAAATCAAAGATATCACGGGCATCCTCAGCGGCGAGCGCTTCAAGATCACCACGGAATCGGTGAAGAACTCCTACGTCGGCTTCAACAGCAGGTTCAAAGCGTTCGCGCGTCTCGCGGATATGGAACAGGCCAAACTCGCGCGCTTCTCCTCGTCGGACGCCCGCAACGTCGCGATGTCCCTGACATCCTTCATTCACTATGACAACATCATCACGCGCAAAGGATGGGACGGCACAAACCGGCAATCCCTGACGTGGCATGACATCAATCACACGACGGCCCCCTCTTCCGGCAACTTGATCATCAAAGTGTTCCGCGATGGAGCGCTCAGCTTGGCGCACGACTTGATCAACGAGCTCGCGCGCGCGGGCGCCTTCGACTGGGATGCCGTCATCGGCGGCAGAAAAGTCGGCGACCGGAACTTGCGGAAAGACGAGCTCTTCTCACAGATGGGCGAAGAATTCCAATCCGACTCGAAGCCGACCGATGCGCAAACCGCGGCGTTCAACTCCATTCCGGCATTGCAGAAAGAGCTGGAGAAAGCTCTCATGGCTCGCCCCGATGTCATGAAAGCGGTCCTGCGAAAACACGGCGATCGCCAGGCGATGCCGCAGAACTACCTCATGGAAGAAGGAGCCTCCGACGTGCCAGGCGGCGAGTACATGACGCTGGAAAAGACGAGCGAATACTTTAAGAAACTGGCCGAGGAGGAACGTGTCGGGCGAGGCGAGCTCGCGCACAAACACGGAGAAGAGCACGGGCATGGACATTAAAACCATTGTTTGAGAGGAGGAAACCCTGCATCATGCGTTCATGAACGTGCAGATTCACCCCACTTCGCCCCGCATGCGCGCGGCTACGAGGGGCAAGGCGCTTCTTGTCTCATTCTTATGAAAGTCCACATTCAGAGAGTAGATCCCACACTTCCTTTGCCGAAGTACGAAACGGCCGGCGCGATCGGCTTTGACCTGATCACGCGGGAAACGACCGTCATTGAAGCTGGCAAAATCGGCCTCGTGCCGGGCAATGTGATCGTTCGCGTGCCCGAAGGTCATGCGCTGATCATTCTTCCGCGCTCTTCCCTTCCACGCAAAAAAGCACTCGTCTGCCCCCACTCGCTCGGGGTCATCGATCAGGATTATCACGGTCCAAAAGACGAGATCTTCGTGCAGGTCCAAAACGTGTCCGACCATCCGGTGACGGTCGAGCGCGGCGAGCGGATCGCACAGGGGTTATTTGTCCGCGTCGATCGTGCGGAGTGGGAGGAGGTGGATGGGCACGGGGCAGAGACCCGGGGTGGGTTTGGATCGACAGGAACGCACGTTTGAAAAGAAACCAATGAGACCAGGGAGACCGATGAGACCAACGAAAAGAGACCAAGGGAGCATCCTTGGTCTCTTTGGTTTCATTGGTTTCCTTGGTCTCACTTCGATAATGGCTTTCGCATGAACGCCGGAACCTCGAGCTCTTCTTCATTGAACTGCACGGCGGTAGACTTGAGCGTATTGTCCAGAAGCGGCTGCGGCATGCGGTCGGCCTTCTCCGCGGAGGGGGAGCCGGGACGCGCGACGGAGAGCGGGTTCTTCACCATGCGCGTGGCGGGGGTCGCCATCATCGTGGGCGTGAAGCTCTCGGCTTCGTCGAAGCCCGTCGCGATGACCGTGACCTTCACCTGACCGGTGAACGCGTCGTCGATGACCGCACCGAAGATGATGTTCGCCTCCGGGGCCGCGGCCTCCGTGATGATGCGCGCGGCTTCATCCACTTCGAACATGCTGAGGTCATTGCCACCCGTGATGTTGAAGAGGATGCCCTCGGCGCCGTTGATGCTGACTTCCAGGAGCGGACTGTCGATGGCGGCGCGAGCGGCCTCTGCGGCGCGGCTGTCGCCGGTACCGTAGCCGATGCCCATGAGGGCCGTGCCGGCGTCCTGCATGATCGCTTTCACGTCGGCGAAGTCCACGTTCACGAGACCGTGGTCCGTGATGAGGCTGGAGATGCCTTCGATGGCGTGCTGGAGGACTTCATCGACGACCTGGAAGGCCTCCGTGAGCGGCGTGGTCTTGTCGATGAGGGAGAGAATCTTGTCGTTCGGGATCGTGATGAGCGTATCGACTTTGCCGCGCAAGTTCTCGAGCGCTTCCTCCGCCTGCTTCCTGCGCTTGAAGCCCTCGAAGCTGAACGGCTTCGTGACGACCGCGACCGTCAGGATGCCCATGGCGCGCGCGCACTCCGCGATGATCGGCGTGCAGCCGCTGCCCGTGCCCCCTCCCAGCCCCGCGGTAATGAAGAGCATGTCCGTACCCTCCAATGCCGCTTTGATCTCCTCCAGGCTTTCCTCCGCCGCGCGCTTCCCGATGTCCGGGTTCGCGCCGGCTCCGAGCCCGCGGGTCGTCCCGCGTCCGATCGTGATCTTCTTGGGAGACGGATTGTGGTAGAGGGCCTGCACGTCGGTATTGACGGCGATGAACTCGACGCCTTGGACTTTGTTCTCGATCATCCGGGCAAGGGCGTTCTGGCCGCTGCCACCGGCGCCCAGCACGCGGATCACGGCGCCCGGCAACATGTCGGGGCGCACTTCGCGCGTGGAGAGCGGGGAAGAGCCGTCATCGCGTTTTTGGCCGCCGCCTGTTTGTTTCGTGCCGGAGAAGAGAGAACGGAATGTATCGGACATGGGATAAAAGGGGAAAGGTTATTAGTTACTGGTTATTAGTTACTAGTTCGGCTTCGGGATACCAGCAGCAGCCAGTTTCATGGAAACCAATAACCAATAACGAGTAACCAATAACCATAAAGAAAAATTAAGGGAGTAAACTCTTAAACCAGCTTCCAACTTGCTGGAAGGCGCGTTTCATGTGGACGGACCCCATGTGCAGCCCCTGCTCATCCTCGCGCATCCCCCAGACGAGGGTGCCGAGCGCCGTCGCGTAGGCCGGGTCATCGACCTTTTCGATGACGCCGCCGATATCGACGGGGAAGCCCATCTGCACGGGGAGCCCCAGCACATCGCGCGCGAGATCGAGCACGCCGGGAGCCTTCACCGCGCCACCGGTGAGCAGTGCGCCGGCCGGGAGCATGCCGCTTCGACCGATGCGCGTGAGCTCCGCCTTCACGAGCGAGAAGATTTCGTAGTAGCGAGCCTGCATGATCTCCGCCATGTACTTCTTGCTGACGGTCTGCGTGTCTACCTTGGAGACGGACGAGAGATCGATCATCTCGCGCTCGCTCATCTCGGCCGGGAGGACAGAGCCGTACTCGATCTTGATCTTCTCGGCGGTATCGACCGATGTGCGAAGCCCGATTGCGATGTCATTGGTGCAGCTCTCGCCGCCGATGGGGAGCGTGACCGAGTGGAGGATGGTCCCCTCTTCGAAGACGGCGATGCTGGTGCACCCGGCCCCGATGTCGATCACGACGACGCCCAGCTCCTTCTGACGCTTCGTGAGCGTGGCCTCGGCCGCTGCGATGGTCGAAGGGACGAGCGCGTCGATATCGACGCCCGCCTGGTCGATGCACTTCTCCAAGTTTTTCACGTGCTGGATGTGTCCGGTGATGATGTGTGCCTCCACCTCCAGGCGGATGCCCGTCATGCCGGCGGGGTTCTTGATGCCGCGCTGCTCATCGACGGCGTACGCCTTGGGTTCGATATGCAGGATGCGGCGGTTCGCCGGAATGCTGACGGCCTGTGCCGCTTCCAAGACGCGGGCGACGTCATCCACCGTGATCTCGGCGCCCGAGATCGCGATGACGCCGCGACTGTCGAACGCTTCGATGTGCGATCCGCTCATGCCGACGAACACGTGGTTCACCGGGACCCCCGCCATGCGTTCGGCGTCCTCGAGGGAGGAGATAATATTATGGATAAGCTCCTCGACATCGATGACGTGACCCTTGCGCATCCCGAGAGACGGGCTGAGGCCGACACCGATGACGTTCGGAACCCGGTACTCCTCCTGACCGCCGTTCACGACGGCAACGACGGTGCGGATTTTGGCGCTACCGACATCAAGACTTGCGATGACACGTTCCTTGGGCATACGAGCGAGTGGAAAGATGGGGAGATAAACCTCTTTCGCGTATTGCGCCTGCCTGCCGCAGGCAGGAACATCGCATGCGAAAAAGAACGGAGTTCAGTCTAAAGTGATGGCGAAAAGCCACGCAAGTACGCGGCGACTCCTTTTCGTATTCAGAGATCGATCAAGTGAACAAAAAAACTACTCTTAGTTTTTCTGTACCCATCAGGTTGAACCACAAAATGTGTTCACAGAAAAAAGTGCCTCACTTAACATGAGTACGATTTGTATTCACGCGGCTGCGCGAAACACCATAAAAAATATTGTTATTTCACCACAGTAATAGCGGCGAAGCGATCCGGCTTTGCTTGCGAGCTTCGCCGCGACACGTATCGCTGCGCCGCCGTAGCGAAAAAATTGGCACAACCGACATGAATTCCCAACATCGCGAAGCCTGTATCATTTTTCTCAGAGCATTTTTTGACGAGTGTCGAGTTCACAGACGAGTGAACTGAGATTGGAGTGCGAGATCGGCGGATTGCATGTCGCTGCTTACTGACCTGATCGCTCGGGCACTAGAAGAACACGCGGCTGATGCTTCACTGCCTTCAGGAAGGTTTCGAGCCCAGTATGCGCAATCACGACCGTCGCGGTGTTTCGAAGAGGATGGCAGCCGATCTGCTTTGCGTTCCAGATCTCTTCATCGAGGACCACTTCCACCTGCCCTTCTCGGTCCATGACTGCCCCGAGCACGGTCGCAGACCCCGCACCGACCCCCAAATACTCGATCATTTTGTCCTCCGCGCCGAAGCTCAGTTTGGAGACGCCCAGCAGAGCCTTGAGCGCCTTCAGATCGACGCGTTTCTTCGTGGAGACCACGACCAGGAAGTACCGCTGTCCTTTCTCATTTCGCAGGAAAAGGTTCTTCGTATGCACCCCCGGCATCGGAGGGCAGAGCCGCTCGGACTCTTCGCAGGTAAAGACCGCAGGATGCTCAAACTTCTGAAACGAAATGCCGTGCTCACGAAGGAAGGATTCGATGTCCATGAAAGGAAAGATACAAGAAACAAGATGGAAGAAACAAAAATGACCCGGGATCGTTGTCTCTTGCCTCTTGTGTCTTGTTTCTTCAAAACAGTGACAGCTGTTCCTTCGTCTTCTTCACCGGTGCGGCTACAGGCATCTCCGGCACACCAGAGGCCGCAAAATGTGCTCTCCCGTATTCGGTTTCCGTAAAGGTTTGGAACCTCTTCGCAAGCAGAGTGAATTCGAGTTCGTAAAAGAACTTGAGGACTGGATCCACCGGGAGATCCTTCAGCACCAGTTCGCTCAGTTTCGCCGTAAGGGGAATGTCGCACACGAGCTTCGCCATCCGCTCGCAGAAATACGCTTGCTCGCGATCTTTCTCGAGCTTCTCGCGCACCGACTTCGTAAGTTCGCCCAAGTGTTCGTAGATCCCATCGAGCGTGTCGTATTTCTGGAGCAGCGCGGCGGCACCCTTGGGACCGATGCCGAGGACCCCGGGAAGGTTATCCGAGGGATCACCAGTGAGTCCCTTATAGGAGGGAACTTGATCGGGCCGGATGCCGTACTTCGCGATGATCTCCTGCGGCCCCAAGTATTCTGCTTTCTGGTACCCCTTGTGCGGGATCGCGATGCGCACGTGCTCGGTCGCGAGTTGCAGTGCATCCCGGTCGCCCGTCACGATCGTGACCCGCCACCCGGCATCGGTCGCCGCCTTCGCGTACGTGCAGAGGAAGTCATCGGCCTCGTACTTTGGCGCAGACACATGCGGAAAGCCGAATGTCTCGACCATCTCGACGATCCGCGGAATCTGCACGAAGAAATCATCGGGTGTCTCCGCTCTCCCCTCCTTATACGTGGCATTCTCCTGGTGACGGAACGTCTCCTCTCCGGCATCGAAGCAGAAAAGCAATGCGTCCGGCTCCTCGATCTTCAGGAGTGCCAGGACCATCGAAGCGACGCCGAAGACCGCGTTCGTCTGCTCCCCTGCCTTCGTCCGTAGCGTCTTTGGGATCGCGTAATAGGCGCGGTACATCAGGTGATGGCCGTCTACGAGGACAAGATGCTTCATGGAAACAGTCTAGCCTGAAGAATCGTTTTTGGTTTACTAGTTTTTCGTTTTTCGTCGGAAAGGAGGGAAACGAAAAATCAAAAAACGAACAACGAGAAACCTCAAAAAATCCCTAGCCCTAGCCCAAATCCTAGCCTTTACTTCACGACATCTCTATCAAAAAGCAACTCCTCCAGGATTCTCAAATGTCTGTTTTTCCGCTATAATGAGGGACTATCTCAACATCAACATCAATGCCAACGTTCTCTCCCTCCTACGACAATAAAATAGCGCGCCGCTACAGCGCGGGGTCGCTGGAGCAGAAAGTGGCGAACAAAACGGCACTCCAAAAAGAGCTCGGTTGGCCGGCGGAGCCCAAGCGCCCCCTCCTCTGCCTGCCTGCCGGGATGACCGATGAACTCGGAGGCGATTTGCTCGAGGAGATCCTCCCGGGACTCCTGACACTGCCCGTCGAGCTCCTTATCCTCGGCAAGGGCCCTGCCTCCTACGGAGCGCTCTTCACGAAGCTCGCGAAGGAGAACCGCCACCGCGTTGCCATCATCCCCGCAGAGGAAGATGCCATCCGCAAGATGTACGCCGCCGCCGACATGGCACTCTTCTTCACGGATCCGAAAGCAATGAAGGAACTCGTGCACTGCTTGCGTTACGGCGTCGTGCCGGTCGCGCCAGCTTCGAGCGTCCTCGAGAACTATGATCCGATCCAGGAGAGCGGCACGGCCTTCACCTACGAAAAACCGACGACGTGGCACTGCTTCACGGCCATCGTTCGTGCCATGGAGACACACCGCTTTCCCTTTGATTGGCGCACGATCCAACGGTACGGAATGGAGAGTGTGCGGGACTAAATCTACAAAAGAGCCCGCTGATACTCTTCCGCTGGTTTTTTCACTCTGGTACCCTTTTACGGCTGCGGGTCAGTAGCTCAGTTGGTAGAGCAGTTGCCTCTTAAGCAATTGGTCGTGGGTTCAAGTCCCACCTGACCCACCATCCTTCGCGCAGCGAAGGATGCCGACCGTAGCTCCCGAAGGGAGCGAAGGTTGGCCTTATTTTCGTAGAGCTGCGCTACGGATGGCAAGCCATCTCCTCACGGCAAGCCACGATTGACATACTAAAATTAGATATTACAATCGCTGTATGGCTGAAGCACCGAAAGAAATCGTGACGGCTGAACAAGTTCTCCACGATCTCAGAGCAAACAACGGATCGGAACAGACCGTGGCAATGATAAATGCTGGTGTTCCCAGATTAACCGTTTTTGGAGAAATCCTGATTTGTGCGCACCTCCCCAACTTCGAGGAAGACAGAGTGCGAGCCAAAGTGGATGCATTGCTCGCTCAATATTATCCACAATTTGATCGATCCAAATTTTCAGTCGTAAACGAAGAAATGTTTGGGAAATAATCTGATGGAAGCTCACAGCACCTTCTTCGCGTGTGCCTTCCCATTTTTCGGCTCCAAGATCACCGCGGGAAGATCGTCGTACCAGCCGATCGTCGGGTAGGTGACGGATTTTTCGATGTCGCGACCGTGTGAGAGGTGATCCATTTCCTCGGCCGTCAGATCGAGACGCGGAAAACTCCCCAGGCAATCTTTCAACGGCATTACCTTGGGCCAGATCGCCTTCTCGGGCTCGACGGCTTTCGCCACGTCCCATTCCCCCGCCTTCGCTCCGCTTCGCGGAGCTCCGGCGGGCAGGCCCACCTTCGTCCTGCGCAGTCCCGCGAGGTACCCCCCGGTGTGGAGCATCTGCCCAAGGTCATGAGCGAGCGAGCGGATGTAGGTGCCGGAGCCACATGTCACCGAGAGCTTCAGGATGGGATAGTCATAGGAAAGGACATTGCATGCGTGGATCGTGACGTCGCGCGCGGGGATATTCACGCCCACTCCTCTGCGCGCTTTTTTGTACGCGCGTTCCCCGCCGATCGAGATCGCCGAGTATTCGGGCGGCACTTGGGAGATCTTCCCGAGGAAACGATCCTGAATCGTGTTTTGGATCGTGATGTCGTCGGGGATCTTCACGCCCGGTTTCAGCGGAACCTCCTCGATGACTCCTTCGCGATCGTAGGTCGTGCTGACGGCTCCGAGTTTGACCTCTGCCTCGTAGGTCTTCGTCAGGTCGCTTAAAAGTTCGACGCACTTGAGCGCTTTGGACCCGACCGCGAGGACGAGGAGCCCCGTCGCCGCAGGATCGAGCGTACCGAGGTGGCCGATATCTTTTTCCCCGAGTGCACGACGCACCACTGCCACGGCATCGTGGCTGGTGTAGCCGATCGGCTTATCAATGAGTATCAGACCATGTCGCATGAATTATGTAAGTAACAGTGCCAAAAAGTGACGTACGCCGTGTCGCATGGATTTAGCTTATTAGCTTTTTAGCTTTTTAGCGAAAGGGCCTCCCTCCTAAGAAGCTAAAAAGCTTGTACGATGGTCACCGTGCCTCCATCAAACTCACGACACGCAATATGGACCATCGTGGGACTGCTCGCAGTCGTCACGATCTTCCTCTTCTTTTTGGAGAACCCCGTCTCGCTGGATGATGGACTGAGTCATTTTGCCTTCGCCCGGATGATGCGCACAGAGGGAATCTTCCCCGCGCAGGGGTGGGATGCATTTGTCTCCGAAGGAACCATGAGCAGGATCTCGGTAAACCCGTACTTCCTGTCGCATGTGCTCATGATCCCGCTGACGCTGCTTCCGCCCGTGATTGCCTTAAAGATCCTTACCATTCTATTCATTGCATTGGTTCTTTTCGCAATGTGGCTCGTGCTGCGATCCCTGAAACTCGATCCAAAAATACAAGCATGGTTCCTGCTCCTCTTCTTCCTCGGCAATCACATCTTCCTCGGCCGCACGCTGCTCGCGCGGCCCTTCACCCTCGTCACCGCGCTCTACCTTCTCCTGCTCTTCGCCATCATCGACAGACGCCGGATCCTCGCCGGTGTGATCCTCGCGGTCACGGTGCTCGCATCACATTTATTCGTGTTCTCCCTCGCGGCTTCCGTCGTGGGAGTGGGATGGTTGATTGCTCAGAAGCGGACGAGTGATGCACTGCGACTCGGCAGTGCGATCGTGTGTGGGATCGGCCTCGGATTGATCCTCCATCCGCAGACGAGTGCGTACGTGCTGTACCTCTCCGATGTCTTCCTGCGCTTGCCGTTCCAACATCCCGGGAGCATCAGCGAGCTGCGCTTCAGTCTGCAGTGGAGTGCCGCATCCATTCTCTCCTGGGCCTCCGTTGCGATCGGGGTCGGCGTGAGCGGGTTTGCCGTATCGTCGCTCTCAAAAGCGCAACGTACGAAGCACCCCGAGATCTTCTACGTCGCACTCCTCACGCTGGGACTGATCCCCTGCGCCATCTTCTGGATCCGCGCGATGGATTTTCTCTGGCCCACGATCGCGGTACTGGTGGCTGCTTCCATAGCGGCCTTCCTCCGGAACGGAAAGAAAATAGATATCCCCTTCCACGCATTCCTCTTTGATCTCCTCGGGATCGTCTGCATTCTCCAAACGGCACTCGTCGGCTCCACGATCGTCACACGCAACGCAAACCACGATCTTGAGGCCTACAGCGCCATGGAACGTATCCCTCCCGACAATGTCGTGCTGAACCTCCAGTGGGATCGGCTCCCGGTATTTGTCCTGCTGCGTCCCGACTTGCGCTACGTGCTGGGGATGGACCCGCGCTTCCTCGCATTCGAACATCCCGAGCTCTTCGCGCACCTGGAGGAAGCCGCCAACAAGAGCGCAGACGCGAAGTGGAACGCAGCCACGTGGCTCGCGGAAGCGAAGGGCATGACCCATGCCGACGTGCTCGTCATCGATAAACGTGAAAAGATGCTCATAGACAGAATCGCGCGCATACGGAGGCCGCTCATCCGCACGGGAGCGCTCGCCGTATTTTCACTTTAGTGAGGAGTGAGTAGTTTGTAGTGAGTAGGAAACAATTTTTACAAAGGTTCTATGCCTACTCACTACTCACTACAACCTACTCACTGGTACACTATTTCTCATGATGGACGCCAAAAGCGACAGAATGAAAACGATCGCATTGGGACTTTTTTTCCAGGGTGCCATCGCCGCCGTGCTCTTCTCGCTCGAAAACCCGACCGCGCATGACGATGGACTGCGGCACTACGTGTATGCGAAGACATTGTGGCAGGAGGGCATCTTCACCGTGCCCGGCTGGTCGCGCTTCCTCTACGAAGGAACGATGTCGCGCCTGCATGCAGACCCGTGGTTTTTGAGCGATGTCCTCCTGATCCCCCTCAC